>CAKVMU010000053.1 GCA_934773085.1 uncultured Candidatus Melainabacteria bacterium | reverse complement strand
CACATACACAAGTCGTTTTACAGACTCACAATCCTCATTTCCCGCACCACAAACAAGCTTGAAAAAGCTCTTGTTTTCAAGAATATCAACCACATCACGATGCATAAGGTTATCTCCCTAGAACCCTATCGCATAATTAAAAAGTTTTTTAGTAGATGCTGTATTCGCACTCACATTTGAATCAACAGTAACTTCCGGAGTTTCAATAACCTGTCCGGCTCTTTGAAGCATATTATTTTTTTGGAAAGTCTTATCTACGTTATTAAAAGATTTCAAACTATCTAACTTGTTCTGCAATTCTTCGTTTTCATTATTCAAAATTACAGTCTGACGACTTAGGTCATTGAGTTTCATTTCACAAGAGATAACAAAATAGTAGCTTACGACAACGACTGCTATCAACAGACTCAAAACAATACATAACATTTTATTAACTCTTTTTATTGCCATTTGTCGAACTACATTCTCCTTTGGAAAGTACCCCTCTATTATACTATTAACAGCAAGATTTTGAACAGACTTATCCATAAAAGTTTTTTTCTCTTGCGGATAAGATGAAGTCTCTTTAGAAAACTTTCTTATCAAAACGTTAAGTACGCTGTTATCTTCTTCTCTTCTATACGGTTGACTATTGTTATAACTTTTTAAAGCGTATACCAATTACCTACTCCCAAAAACACAATGCCTAAGAGATACACCTCACAGCACGTAACTTTGCGCTTCTTGACGGAGGATTTTCCCTTATTTCTTTTTCTGACGCCATTATCGGTTTCTTATTGATAAGCTCGATTCTTGGCGGAGGACATTTGCAAATCATATCGTTGCATCTGCACCTCTGGCTTTCAAACTTGAAAAATCTTTTTACTATTCTGTCTTCCAAAGAATGAAAACTTATTACAGAAATTATACCACCTTTATCTAATAAATCCAATATGTCATGGAGTACAAAATTTACATTTTTTAACTCATTGTTAACCTCTATGCGAATAGCCTGAAACACCCTTGTCGCCGGATGTATAGAGGATTTGATTTTAGGCACCGCACTAACCACAATTGAAGCAAGTTCCCCTGTCGTTTGAACCTTTTTATTGGCACGATATTCTACTATTTTTTTAGCGATTCTTTTTGAAAATCTTTCTTCTCCATACTCAGAAAATATTTTAACTAATTCATCCTCTGAGTAAGTATTTACAACATCATACGCTGTTTTATCAGCTTGCATGTCAAATCTCATATCAAGAGGAGCGTCTTTTGAAAATGAAAAACCCCTCTCCGCTTTTGTAAGTTGATGGTATGAAGCACCCAAATCAAGAATTACACCGCCGGTTATCTTTTCAATCCCGAGTTTTTTTAATTCTGACTTGATATTTGTATAAGATGACTTCACAATAGTAAGATTTTTGTAATCCTTCAAACGCTCCTTAGAATGCGCTATTGCCTCGTCATCAATATCAAAAGATATCAACCTCCCATCCGGCTGAATCTTTTTGAGTATCAATTCACTATGACCGCCACCACCAAGTGTGCAGTCTACGTATATTTTTCCGTTTTGCGGTTCCATAATATCAACCGCTTCGTTTAACATTACTGAATAGTGTTTAAAATCGTCCATACTATGATTCTAACATAAACGTAACAGGTCCGTCGTTTATAAGTTCAACATCCATCATTGCTCCAAACTGACCTGTTGCGGTATGAATTCCGTATGATGCAACTTCTGTAATGAATTCTTCGTAAAGAGCATTCGCCAAATCCGGAGCAGCCGAAGCATCAAAACTCGGGCGTGTACCTTTTTTACAATTACCGCACAACGTAAACTGAGAAACAATAAGCATTTCTCCACCCGTATTCAAGAGAGAACGATTCATTTTATCGTTTTCATCCGGAAATATACGCAAATTCACAATCTTACTCGCAAGTTTTTTCACCTGTTCAGAAGAATCACCTTTTTCTATACCTACCAACGCCAAAATTCCGGCATCTATTGAAGAAAAAAGTTTCCCGCCAATCGTAACAGACGCTTTTTTAACCCTCTGAATTAAGACTCTCATTTATCAAACCTTCCACTTCTCTTATTCGTTTTTCCGCATTATCGTAATATGCAGAAATTTTCTCACAAATACTCAAAACGCTATCATACGTAAATTCTTTAAGCATTTTCATTTCATAATCCAAATTAATTTTATCCGCAGTCGTAATAAAATCAAATAATTCTGACTTTTCAATAAAATTTGAAGACAAAGCTAAATAATTTACAGACAGTTTTTTCAATCTCTTCAAAACCTCCGCTCCTGCATTACGATATCTTTTCAAATCATTATTCAAAGATTTTGCAAGACGTCTCCCCTCCTCTATCATCGGGATTGCTTCCAAAAGTTCTTTTAGCTTGTTTTCAAGATTTGAAAGAACTTTTGCCTTATCAGGGAGTGAATTTCCAACAAATTCTTGTTTTTCAACAGAAGAAGAATCTTTAATAGCATCCTCCAAAGACATGTTTTCGAACCCGTCAATTTGAGCCCCAACAAGAGATGTATTTATGTATTCAATTCCCTCAAAACTTTGCGTAAACTCACTAAGAGGCTCTACAAATGCCGCATATACTGATTCCGTCGGAATCATATCCCCCTTTACACCTTTGACATAGTACAGCGAATTATTCAATCTCTCAAGTCGGCTCTTCGCCACTTTTGCTCTTGTTTCCGGATTAGGTGACGGAGAAATTGCCATAGCAAATTCTTCAAAATTTTTCGCCGCAATTTCCCACTTTCCTTTTTCAGAATTGTATTCGCAACTCAAATCTTTATACGCAGAATCCTTGCTGTAACATTGACCTCCTATATACGCTAAATCTTGTCCTACAAGGATTATCTTGGAACACCCTAAAATTCTTGCAGTATTTAACGCCGTATAAGAAACTGTTCCCTTTGAAATATATTCGTCCGTATTTTCATTGCTTATTTCTGCCCAAAAGTTGTTTATTGGCATATTAGATGAAATATGTAAATATGTATTTTTGTAATTAAAACTTCTGAGTTTAAAATTTGAATAAGGCTCTGTTACAAAATTCACATCACTTAAATCTAATCCTTCCACCTGCCTTGAAGAATTGTAAGTTTCAATTATACACAAAAAATCCGGCTTAATACCATGAGCAACAAGTGTTCTCAATGCCGTACCAACCGTAATCACAACCATTCTGTCACGATATTTTTTTATCGTTTCAATATTTCTGTCCAAAGTCGGTCCTGCTGATACAACAACTGCAGTTTTACCTTTATAAATATCTTTGAGAGATACAAGCGGCATTTCGTTCACCAAGTTCGGAACATTTTTGAGCAACATTTTCAGCGCCGGATATAATCTTTCTTTTGTATATCTTAGATTCAAAGAATAAGAACCCACCATATCTTGAAGTTTTTTTACAAGATTATCAAAACCTTGCGGGTCAAATTCTCTTTGCGAAACCAATGATAACATCTCCGGAGTATTTTGCATGCCGGATTTTTTGTAAATAATATCCGATACATCATCCAAACTATCCGTAAAATATACATTTTGCTTAATAATATCCGCAGAAAAATCTACTAGCTCAAATACCACTCTCACAATATTTAAATCCGGTTCATACAGAATAACTGTACCTTGAGAATTAGCACTGACGACTTGAAAAAGATAGCCCAACCCCATTCCGTAAACCAAATGAATCGAAACCGGCGTATTTGCGCACATAGAAAAAACTTCCTGAGCCTCGCCCAACGGATTTAATTTGTTGTGAACATATTTTCCTTTATAAATTAGGTTATATGCACCATTTTCCCTCACCAATTGAGGAATTTCCATCGGAACAAACTTTAATAACCTCTGTACCAACTCAGGATTTTTTACACTCAATGCCGCTATATTTTTTTCAAAAATTCCGTTCACACTATTCTCTCTCTTACCTTCTTCTCCGGTAATTTTACTTATTCTCTACACTGCCTCTAAGTTGACCGCAAGCCGCATCAATATCAGCTCCTCGCTCCAACCTCACTGTAACTTTTTTACCGGAATGTTCAAGAAGATACTTAAACCTCATAATATCGTTATTTGTAGATTTTTTATATTTTGTTTCATTAACTGCATTATAAGGTATTAAGTTAATATTACATTTCAAATCCTTTAAATAATGCGCCAACTCTTTTGCACACTCAATTGTGTCATTAAATTCGTGTATAAGAATATACTCAACCGTAATTCTTCGTCCAGTTTTTTCAACATAATCAAGCAAAGCTTTTTTCAAAGAATCAATCGGATACTTATTCTCAATCGGCATCAATTCAGCTCTTAATTTGTGATTTGGTGCGTGCAAAGATATTGCCAATGTAGACTGCAATTCACTTTTTGCAAGTTCTTCAATTTTAGGAACAATACCACTTGTCGAAATAGTTATTCGTCTTGCACCAATTTGAAAATCATCATTAAAAATTTCTAAAGCCTTTAATACGTTATTCAGATTCAAAAGAGGTTCACCCTGTCCCATAAATACAACATTTGTAACTTTCAAACCCGTATCACGCTGAATTGTCAAAACTTGCTCAACAATTTCTTTGTAAGTCAGATTTCTGATAAATCCCCGTTTTCCTGTTGCACAAAACGAACAATTCACCGCACATCCCACCTGTGAACTGACACAAGCCGTCAAATTCGCTCTATTATCAAAACGCATCAAAACGGTTTCAACACACTCTCCATCTGCAAACTCAATAAGATACTTAATCGTACCGTCCGAACTTACCTGTTTAACCTTGATTTTTGTATCGGTTACAACCGCATCTTTTTTTAATTCTTCTCTAAAATCCTTTGATAGATTTGTCATCTCATCAATTTCAGATACAGATTTTGAATAAATCCAATTATGTATCTGCTTCGCACGGAACTTTGTTGCCCCGTACTCTTCCATCAAATTTTCCAATTCTGATAACTTTAAACCTGATAATATTTTCATTCCTTGCTATATTCCTATCCTAAGAAAGTTTTTGTTTATAAAAATCTATAATATCCGTCTTCGCTTTCAAAAGCATTGCTTGATGAGCAACCTCGTTTTTCCAAGCATTATAAGCACAAGTTGAAGGTAAAAGTTTCAGAGGATTATGCGGGAAATCTTTACACACATCCGGTCTGTTTTCATAATCGGAACAACGATTACCTACAAGCTTAGGACAATAGTAATAATAAACTCTTTGATTACCAACCGTTTCCGTCAACAAATCAAAATATTCCGGATTTGCTTTTTTGGCTTCTTCCTCACTTTTATAAGGAACAAAAACCGAAACGAAACTTTTGGAAAACTTATCCCCCTTCATCGCACGCTGTTTTAGCTGTTCATACGAATACTCACTCGTCGCAAGCCTGCAACAATTTCCGCAACAAGCACAATTGCACTCAGACTTTTTATCCATAATCATCTTGTAAGTATTCTTGAGCTTTTGTCTGTATTCACCCGCCAAAAAACTCAAAACTTGTTTCTGCCAATCCCTGTAAGCACACCCTACCGGATAATCCGAAAAAACGTCCTTCTTTTCCAACTTGCAATTTTTGACAACGCAAGTTGTACAAGGATTTTCCGGTTTAAACTTATCAATTGCTGAACGAATACTCTCTGCCGCCTCGACAAAAATTTGACGGTAATTATTTTTTAAATCGTCATACTGCTCAACTATCGGAGTTGATTTTTCACTCCCTGCCGTATTAAAAAAGTTCTCCATAATATAGATAATACCATAAATTACCCTTCTCTACAATGTAATTATTCTCTTATAAATTACCATAGTAACAAAGGAGAATTTTATGACCGAAAAACTAGATTTATACAAATGTAACATTTGCGGAAATACCGTGCAAGTCCTCCTCAACGGAATCGGAGAACTGGTTTGCTGCGGAGAAAAAATGGAACACTTAATTCCACATACAGAAGAAAATCCGGAATTAACAGAAAAGCACACTCCTGTTTTTGAAAAAAGGGAAAACGAACAATTCGTAACTCTAAAATATCATCCAATGATTCCAGAACATTACATACAATTCATTGAAACCTTCTCAAAAGATAAAAACGAAGTTCATCTAAAATACCTTTATCCTAACGAAAAAGCAGAATCAAACATTTCTTGCCTTAAAGGAGATTTGGAAGCCCTTGAACTATGTAACATACACGGATTATGGAGGAGTCAAAATGGTTAGTGATGCAATTAATGAAATATTAAACGAACAAATAAACAAAGAATTCTATTCCGGCTACCTTTATCTTTCAATGTCTGCACACATGAAAGAACTCGGATTAAGAGGGTTTGCCTCTTGGCTAAAATTACAAGCTCGAGAAGAAGTCGAACACGGGTTGAAAATATTTGACTACCTTATCAACAGAAACAGCTTCGTCACCCTCAAACAAATACGAACTCCTGACTTTGAGTTCAACGGCATACTCTCAATTTTTAATCACATATACGAGCACGAACAATGCATCACCCGCTCCATAATGACCGTTGCTCAAAAAGCAGAAGAAGAATGCGATAGAACAACTCTTAATTTCATAGATTGGTTTATCTCTGAACAATTGGAAGAGGAAGAAATTATTAAAAACATAATAAAACGTTTAGAACTATTCGGAGATGATAAAGTCGCACTTTTCATGATGGATGAAGAACTCTCCCGCCGAGGGGGAGGGTAAATGGGGGAGGGGGGGGGTAAATGTATTTAGCTGGCGGGTCGGTACTACTGGTTTGACGTTTTTGGGTTGAAAAGTTGAAGAGTTGAATAGTTCGTTATTACCTTCTCCCGTCGGGAGAAGGCTAGGATGAGGGGACAACTTGTTGTTTTTACATGCAAATCAACACCTCACCCTTAATCCCTCTCCTGCTAGGAGAGGGAAATGATTGTTTAAGAAAGTGAGTAAAAACGAACTGGATTGCTTCGCTTCCGCTCGCAATGACAGCAAACTTGTAGTCACAACCTACTAAACAAAATATTTGCCCCTGTCATGCTGAACTTGTTTCAGCATCTTATCGACTTTAAGTCCCATCGGGAGAGGGAATAATGATCTTTTAACTGTTCAACCTTTCAACTTTTCAACTAAAATCGCCAAGCTTGTTGTCTCCACCTACCAGCCCCATCTATTTACCTTCTCATCTCACACCCTTCTCTGCTTATGATAAAATATTTACATAAGCGAGAGGAAGTTATGAACTGTTTTTTCAGAAATCAACACGATGCACTATTCAATGCAACAAAACCTTACCAATACGTCGGAGGTGAATTCTTATCCGCAAACAAAAGTTTTGACGATGCAAAAGTTCGTTTTGCATTCGTATTTCCTGATAAATATGAAATCGGAATCAGCAATCTCGGGGTCAGAATAATTTATGACCGAGTAAACTCTCAACCGGACATGATGGCAGACAGAGCCTATGCTCCTGAACCCGACTTCAAGCCGGAGTACCTGTATGCAGTAGAATCAAAACGTGCACTCAAAGACTTTGACGGAATTGGCTTTTCGCTCCAGTACGAACTCGCTTATCCAAGCGTTTTAAAAATGATGGAAATGTCCGGCATTACCGTTCGAAATGACGAGAGAAAAGAAGACGAACCGATTGTTCTTGCGGGCGGACCTTGTTGTTTTAACCCGCTCCCTATGTGCGAATTCATTGATGTGTTCTGCATCGGCGATGGCGAAGATATGATGGTTGATGTGTGTGAAGTTCTTAAAAACACAAAAAATCTTCCACGCAAAGAAAGAATTGAAAAGCTATGCGAAATCAAAGGTTGCTGGAGCGCAGCCGTAAATAATCCTGTCGAAAAAAGATTGGCACCACTCACTTACGAAAACGCTTCAACATCGTATCCAATACCATTTTCAAGTTCCGTTCACGACAGAGCTGTCGTTGAAATCAGACGTGGGTGCGGAAGAATGTGCAGATTCTGCCAACCGGGACACGTAACCCTTCCTGTCAGAGAACGTTCAGCCGAAGACATTATCAAAATAACAAAAGAGCTCGTTGCTAACACCGGTTACGACGAATATTCCTTGCTTTCACTGTCTTCAAACGATTATTCCAATATCAAAGAAGTCATAAAAGAACTTGCTGTTGATTTTAACAAGAAAAAAATCTCTGTATCTCTGCCAAGTCAACGTATTGACGGATTCAATCTTGAGCTTGCAGAACTTACACAATCAATCCGAAAATCAACAATGACATTAGCACCGGAAGCCGGCAGCCAAAGACTCCGAAATGTCATCAAAAAAAACATTTCGGAAGAACAAATTATAAACGCAGCCATCACATTATATGAAAACGGTTGGTCAAAGATTAAATTTTATTTCATCTCCGGTTTGCCAAGCGAAACAATGGAAGATATGGATGAGATGGCAGAACTTCTTAACAAAATCAAATACAGAGCCCGCTTATTAAAGAAAGAAAAAGGCTTGAATCACGGATTTGAAATAACTTGTACACTTTCTATCTTTGTCCCTAAACCTTTCACACCATTCCAATGGTGCCCTCAGATGGACTTGGACGAAGTTACCGCACATATTAGCTACCTAAAAGAAAAAACAAAACACATAAAGGGGCTAAAAATTAATTATCACGAAAAATTTGTGTCACAAATAGAAGCCGCTCTTACAAGAGGAGATAAAAGTTTGTGCAAATATATTGAAGCACTCTACAAAAAAGGATGCTATCTGGATGCTTGGGGAGAATATTTCGACAAAAATGTTTGGGCGCAAACTGCGGAAGAATGCGGATTCTCACTCAAAGAACTCGCTATGAAAGAATTCTCACTTGATGAAACTCTGCCTTGGGATTTTGTAAATATCGGCATAAAAAAAGAATGGCTGCAAAACGAATACAAACAAGCTTTTGCACAAGGTTGCGAATTCAATCTCCAACCGACTTGCGAGAACAAATGTGTTCAATGCGGGGTTTGCCCAAGTTTGAAAACTCACAAAGTTATAGCAAAACCTTACACAGCATCAGAAGAAGCGCAAAAGATTGTAAACATCGAACCACCTGACCCTACAAGAGCGCATCCTGATCCTAACATTCCGGTTTACAGATATAGATTAAAAATCACCAAGCAAGGACTATTGAGATACTTCTCTCACCTTGATTGGCAAAATACTTTCCACAAAGTTCTTGCACGAAGTGGTCTAAACATCGTTTATTCTCTCGGATTCAACCCTACTATGAAGG
>CAKVMU010000052.1 GCA_934773085.1 uncultured Candidatus Melainabacteria bacterium | reverse complement strand
TACTTTTACCACATTCGGCTAAAGCCTCAGCATAACAAAACATTTCCTTCTCCCAGCGGGAGAAGGTGGCACGAAGTAACGGATGAGGGGGTTGTCCTGCATATTGCAGCAAAAAACCATCACCTCACCCTAACCCTCTCCTGCTAGGAGAGGGGATTCTATATACATTGTCACTTGACCACTAAAGCACATCAAACTTGTAGTTTCCACCTACCAGCTTGATACTTTTACCACATTCGGCTAAAGCCTCAGCATAACAAAACATTTCCTTCTCCCAGCGGGAGAAGGTGGCACGAAGTGACGGATGAGGGGTTTGTCCCGAATTTTGCAGTGTTTAACAAAAACTAAATACTTTACTACTAAACTGATTAATTATATAATATGACTCATAAAAGAGGAGAGAATAAGAATGGTTAATGCTTTCAACTACATGTTCAGAGACAATAAGTATGCTCAAAAAGCACTTACTTTAGGCTTTATTATATTTTTGTCACAGCTATGTTTAAACACTGCATATTTGTACAAGAACTGCGGTTTAAATATTCCGCCTTCAGCAGAATATTACATCCTTAATATTCTGGGAAGTCTAATCAATACGTTCGCAGTCGGATACGGTTTTACGTGCATAAAAGCGTTGTGCGAACAGAAAGATAATTACGTTTTGCCATTCATAAACCTCAAACACAGCTTTTTGCTTGGATTAAAAAACTGTATTGCGGTATTTTTGTTTACAACTATTCTGGCATTGATAACGTTTATACCACTAATCGCAGGATTTATTTTTAGACAATCTCCGCTTATTCCGCTTGTTTTGATGTCTATTATATTAATTGGGTCACTCATATATATCATAAGTTACACATTGGCATACACTTGGATTTTTGCAAAAACAGACTCTATGCTTAGCTATGTAAAAATAAAACTCGCTACACAACTTATAAAATCAAATAAGGGTTCTTATTGGAAAGCTGTAGGTTGGTTCGCATTAATAACAATTGCATTTGTAATACTTGTCATAATAGCAGCCGGAATCCTCGGTATTTTTATTAAAGACAAAGTCCTTTGCGGTGTTATAATGAGTCTTCTAGCTGCAACAATTAGTGCTTACATCTCATTCGTAGGATTTTTCATTACAGCTAAAGCTATAAATCCGGAAACAGTAGAAAACATATGATAAACATAGATTCCGTAACTCTTAAAGCATTTTTTGAAGAAAATATCGATTTCTTTATCGGTGCAAGGTTGCAAAAAATACAACAGCCTACACGGCGGGATTTTGTATTCTCACTTCGAAATAACGGAGACAGCAAAAAGTTTTACATAAATATAAACCCTCAAATATATCATATTTGTTTTATGGAAAATGACAGACGAGGGATTGTTTTTCCGAAACAACCCCCAATGTTTTGCATGTTATTGAGAAAATATTTGGAAGGTTGTCGTATAAATGATGCATTAGTTGTTGATAACGAAAGAATTTTGGAGTTACACTTTGATACAATGGATGAGTTTTCTCAAAAAAGACAACTTTGTCTTTGTGTTGAATTGATGGGAAAGCACTCCAATGTAATTTTATATGACAGAGAAACTTCTATAATAATCGGTTGCGCACACAATGTCGGGGCAGAAAAAAGTCGTTACAGAGAACTTCAGGGCGGACTTAAATATATTTATCCTCCGAAAACAAACAATGGCGAATGGACGCCATTGATTAACATTCTCAGAAACGAGTACCCGCCGAAAACATCTGTCAACACAATGATTGATGATTATTACTCAAAGATTCAAGAAAACCTAAACCTTAAGTCAGAAAAAAGTCGACTTTGCGCACTCGTTCAGCCAAAATTAAAACGAGTCATAAACTCTATTGAAAAAATTACAACATTGCTAAAAAAGAGAGATAAGACTGACGAATATAAACTCTACGGAGAGCTTTTGACTGCAAATCTTTATCAAAAAGCTGATTATAAGAACAAAATAGAGGTCTTTGATTATATTAATAACCGAAATATTACAATAGAACTTGATAACACAAAATCTTTAAATGAAAACGCACAAAGATATTTTAAGTTATACACAAAATCAAAGACCACAAAAGAAAAATCAGAAGAATTACTAAACGGCTTAAATATTGAGCGGGAATACTTAGAAGAAATCCTCTACAGTATTGACAAAGCTTCTGATATGGACGAACTCTCCGAAATAGAAGTGGAAGAGAAAAAATCTGCAAAAAAAGAAAAGCCAAAAGTTACAAGAATTCAAATCAACGGTTTTGATGTTTATATCGGCAAAAATAATAAACAAAACGACTTCATCGTATCGAAACTCGCAAAAGATGAAGATTATTGGTTTCACACAAGACTTTGCGCCGGCTCACACGTACTTTTAAAGGTTAACGGAATTGAGCCGGATGAAGACACACTCTTTGAATGCTGCAAACTAGCACGAGAATACTCTTCTGCTACACAACCTTCAAAAGTGGGCGTAATTTATACAAAGGCAAAAAATCTAAGAAAACCGCCAGCAGCACCTTTGGGTTACGTAACATACAAAAACGAGAAAGAAGTTCTTGTCTAAGAGTATACAAACGGCGGTCCATTTTTAATTTCAAACAAAATATTATCTGCAACGACTTTTAATTCTTCCGGTTTTGCGCCTGAATCTTTTCTGAATTTAAATTCTTCGCACAAAGGTTCTATCGCTGACTCTTTTTTTGCCTTAAAATTTCTTAATTCAGTTGAAACTAATCTGCGTTGAAGATTCAATTCCGTTTGAGCATTATATTTTTTAACTTCAACATCTTTAATAGCCTCTGCTGCAGTTTTTCCGCCATAAGCTAATGCCGATATTCCTGAGATTCCGAAGAACAAGTTTTTAAATTGCGGATTCTTTGGGTTCATCAACCAGTCATAAAAGAATGACAAATAGTCGTTTACGTGAGAAAAATACGTAATTTTGTTTCTACCGGAACCGCCTATTGCACTATTTACCTTTTCTGTCGCTTGATTCATTGATGATTTTAGATGTTTTATAAATTTTTCTTTTTCACTATCCGGCAAATTCATTTTATTTACATATTCTTCTATTTCGGCAGGTTTTGCATAAATTGATTCAAGCATATTTTCTATCACGTGTTTATACGCATCGATTCCTGTTAATGTTTCACCATTATGCCCCTGAACGTTATTAATATGTTTACCGGCATTAAAATCTTTGATTACATCCTCAAGTCCGATTCTGGTATTTTCCAATCCTTTTTTAATAAACTCTTCACTTTTTCTAATATTACGCATCGCATAATATCCTAAAGCCAAAATTGAGACTAAAGTAATCCCGCCCATAATAAAAAACGGTAACGTTTTCGAGTTGTCCTCATCTTCCTTAGATTTGCCGGTAAACGCCAATGAAGCAGTCTCTCCCAATGTTTTAGAAAAATCCTTTGCCTTTTCGGACAACATACTTCTTATAATTTGTATTTTTCCGGAAAAACTTTGGGTCTCAACTTCTATAAGGTTTTCTTGAAGATTCTTTTGAATATCTGCCTCACGTTTTTTTACCCAAACATCACGGAAGCCGTCAATAAATGTTTTTCCCATAAATGCCATAGAACTAAGAGTTATTACCCCAAGAGATGCTAATATAGTTCTCCTGTTTGGCGATTGAATCATTGAAAATATGCTCTGGTGAATTTCATCGTTTATACAATGATTTCGAGTAATTCCCGGAAGCAAATATTCTTGAGTAGATTCAAACTTTTTCTTGGAGAAATTTTTTATCATCATTGTAAATGCGCCCATCAAGCCCATTACACCTGTTGATACTGCAGAAAGGTATAATAAAGTTTTATCTTTTTTATCTTCTTTTTCATAAACTTTATTCGGCAACTCAATTCCCTCATGGGAAATCACCAATGTGTCAAATGTCTCATCCAATGACAATTGAGCATCTTTCACAAACGCATTCACAATCTTGCCTTCCTTAACATTGTTGGAATTCTTTTTCTGTGTGTCTGTCATATTGCGTTGAATTCTAGTTGATTCAGGATCATTATAAATTTTCGGAACTGCGTTCATCTTTTTTCTTTTTCTTTCTTATAATTTTTTGTAATATAGTTTTTAGGTTAAAGATTTTTTTATCGTCATCAATCTTTGTATCTTCATCATCGGTATTATTTTTCTTAAATATTTTGAATACGAAAGATTTTATTACGGAAACCATCTCTGAAACTTTTTTATCGACGAAAGCTTTTGCTTCGCCAAATATTGCACTTAGTTTATCCATTATTTCAAATTTAAAATTGGATATAAATTTAGGAATATTGCGAATAACATTCACAATCGGAACAGCTATATTTTGGATTACAAATGCTATAGGCTTAAGAGGGAGAACCGTAGAAATTTGTTTTGCAAACTCCAACATACTAGCGGAAAGTTTTTCCAGATTTCTTTGAAAAGCTTCCAGATTTTCGGCTCTGTGTTCCACATTTAATTCGTGATTTTTTTGTGCAAGTTCTCTTGCCCGCATCATATTGCCTATCATAGCGCATTCGTGATAAGTCATTTCTCCGATATTACGATTGCGGTCAGATTGACGCATCGAACCGGCTCCACTGGAACACACAGGACATGCTCCCGGCGGTAAACCATGAGGACACAAACCGGTATTCACATTATTTACATTTGGAACTGAATTTGTCAAAAAAACAACCTTCCCTATTTTCTGCAACGGGAAAGTTTTACAATACTTTGACCCGAAGCATTGGTTACTGAGGATTACGAACTTATGTTCGTTACCTCCGGCATTCCGGCTATAACGGCTGCGGCACAGTCACGGATTTTCACCGTAGTTTCCCCTGTTGGATTTACGTCATTACTGACTTTATAATTATAAAAGAAACCTTCTGCAAATGCAAAACCCTGTTTATCTTTGTAATATAATAGACTTATGTTTGTTAAAAATTTTTATATACGGGATTTAATTAATATAGCCGGCCCCATAATCTTAGGAAACTTAGGGTTCATAATGATTGGCGTCGGAGACGTAATCGTTGCGGGAAGACATTCCACGAACACTCTTGCTGCGGTCAGTATTGCAACTGCTATTTTGAACTGTCTTATGATGTTCGGAATCGGTATTTTAGGGAGCATTTCTGCAATTCTGTCAAACTACAGAGGCGCAGGAAAAGAACCTGAAAAATATTTTTACCCGTCACTTAAGTTTGCCTGCATATTGGCTGGGTTAACATCCTTGCTGATTTTTGCATCTATGCCGTTGGTTGACAAACTTGGGTTTGATTCATCCTTAGTCCCAGATATAAAAGCCTATTTCTTTATAACCGCATTTTCAACATTTGGAGCTTACATACATTTGGCAGCCAAAGAATTTTTACAAGCCTTTGAAATCGTTGTATTTCCTAATGTTTTGACAGTTATTTGCATTTTTATCAACCTGTTTTTAAACATAATATTTGCGTTCGGCTTTGGACCAATTCCGGAAATGGGCACCGCCGGACTTGCTGTAGCCAGCCTGTTTACCAGATATATTATGGGGTTGGTTCTTCTTATGTACTGTTACAAAAAAGTTGAAATCAAACATCACAAAGACAAAAATTACTATAAAGACTTGCTGAAAGTTGGAATGCCGGCATCTGCAGCCGTTATGATTGAATTTATCGGTTTCAATGCTATAACAGTTTTGTTGGGCAGAATTTCCGGCATCTACGCTGCTGCACACAATATCGTCTGCACCTTAACAACAGTCTCATTTATGGTACCACTGGCGATATCCAATGCAACTGCTGTTAAGGTTGGATTTGCCAACGGTGCAAAGTATTACAAATCCCTAAAAAAATACGCTTTCACAGGACTTCGCATCTGTATAATATTTATGGCTTGCTCTGCTGTTTGCGTAGGGTTATTCCCAGAATTTTTAATCAAATTATTCACAAAAGATACGGAATTAATCAATGTTTGCATTCCTATAGTTTACATATTATGTGGTTTCCAAGTATTTGACGGTATGCAAGTTGCACTTGCCGGTATATTTAAGGGAATTAAAAAAACCGGCGTTGTTATGATATCCAATTTCATATCTTACTGGCTTGTTTCAATCCCTGTCGGCTGCTATCTTGGATTAAAACTAAAACTTAACCTTTTGGGTTTCTGGATTGGTTTGGCTTGCGCGTCTGTAGTTTTGTGCACAATAATGTTAACAACGCTTTTAAGAAAATTTAACAGGGAGTATAAAGAACAATGCCACACTTCTTTGTAAAATCAGAAAATGTTAACAATAATACGATTTCGGTTAACGATATTGAAAACTACCGCCACATCGCCCGTGCCCTTAGAGCACGCAAGGGTGAAAAGCTCTTATTGATAGACGAAAATCAAATTCAATACGAAACCGTAATAGAAGAAATAACTTCCGATAATATTTTATGCAGAATTGAAAATTCATATCCATCAAAAAGGGACTTGGATTTTGATTTGTTTTTGGCACAAAGTCCACTAAGAAGTGACAGCCAATTGACCGTTATAGAAAAAGCCACTGAGCTTGGTGCAAGAGGCATTTATCCTGTTTTGACAGATAATTGCGCTGTGAACAAATCTGTAGCAGAAAAGAAGTTAGATAAATGGCAAAAAGTTATGTACGAAGCTTCCAAGCAATGTGAACGTGCAAAGGTTCCTACTTGCTATAACGTTACGACTTTAGATGAAGTCTTAAACGAAAACTTCGACAAAATTTTAGTATTTGCAGAACGCTCTACTGAAATCAGTTTAAAACAGTTTTTAGCAAAAAATCCGATAAAAAAAGGGGAACGGGTACTTGTTATAATCGGCCCTGAGGGCGGGTTTTCGCAAAAAGAATTCGACTTTTTCCGTGCAAAGAAACTTCCGCTAATTACACTGGGAGAGCTGATTCTGAAAGCAGAAACCGCTGTTATTACAGCGTTAGGAGATATTATATATGAATATCAAGGATGATTTTGTACTAAAAGATATTCATGAAGGTTGGCTTGTCGGCGGAAGTGTCCGTGATTTTCTTATGGGAAAGACCTCTCCTGACAGAGATATAGCTATCTTTGGAGCAAAAAAATTCGCAGATAAAATTGCAGAAGAATGGAAAGGAACTCTTGTTGTATTAGATAATGAAAATCAAATATTTAGAGTTGTTTTGCCGGATAAAATAAACTATCTTGACATCTCTGAAATAGAAGGAAATTCTATTGAAGAAGACCTGAAAAGACGAGATTTTACAATAAATGCCATAGCATACGATTTAAAAAACAACAAATTTATTGATGTTACAGGCGGTCAAGAGAATTTGAAAAACCGCACTCTGAGACATATTAAAGATTCGAACTTTGAAGATGACCCGTTGAGATTGCTAAGAGCGTTTAGATTTGCTGCCGTAACAGGATTTGATATGTCCGAAGACTTAAAATCCGCTATAAACAAATACAAGCACTTGTTACTGAATCCGTCAAAAGAACGTATTACATATGAATTAATGAAGCTTTTTGGCGGGAAATACACCGCAAAGACCCTTCTAATGATGGATGAGTTTGGAATTCTCGAAAAACTTTTCCCATGTGTAAACGAAATGAAATCGGTTCCGCCAAACACGCACCATCATTTGGATTTGCTACACCACGTTATAGAAACAGTTCGGCAAATCGAGGAACTTTATGAAAACTCTGCTCCGGAAGAAAAAGCACATTTGGACAAGGTTGATTTTGGAGGATTCCCAAGAATAAACCACCTAAAACTTGCCGGATTTTTGCACGACATTGGCAAATATTCCACCTGGACCATAGAAGGCGGGAAGTTCGACGGGATGAAAGGTACGGAATGCGACTTATCAAAATTAGAAGAAGGCGTTCGCCAAAGATTTATTAAACACGATGATGTCGGAGCAAAAATGTGCGTTCCGATGCTTAAAGAACTTAAATTCTCTAAAAAACAAATTGATTACATCTCTTTTATGATAAAATTCCATATCTATCCATCAAACGTTGTTGCCGCTCCGGATTTGAGCGAAAAAGTTATGATGAGATATATAAGAAAAACAGGGGATAATGTCATTGACAATATCATCCTTGCAAAAGCAGACAGATTGTCTGCCCGAGGCGAAGCCATCACCGAAGAAATGGTCAGAGACAACCTTCAGGGACTTGATAAACTACTGAATTTTTATATGTCGAAAAAAGATTCCTTAAAACCTTTACCAAAGCTAATCGACGGTTTTGAGGTAATGCAAATTAAAAATATCAAACAATCTCCTAAACTAGGAGAAATTATGAATGCATTGAAAGAGGCTCAAATAAACGGAGATATTGTAACAAAAGATGAAGCTGTTGAGTTTGTAAAAAAATATGAGTGATGTATAATAATTTCAAAAGATGTGTATGATATGAGAATCCAACCAATAACATTCAAGGGAAAACCTAACAATTATTCAAAAGTAGACAAATATGTATCTCGATCCGCTCAACCCCAAAAGGAAGATTTTGAGTGGCTAAAAAAGCACGGGGTTACTGATGTTATTAACTTTAGAACAATGATTGAACCTTCTGTCGATTTTGATGAAAAAGAGGTGGTAGAAAAACTAGGAATGAAATACCACAGCATTCCGACTGTTACATTCGCTCCAAACGAAACTAAAATCGACTCGTTTATGAGCCTTGTTGATGAAATATCTCAAAATGGAGGCAAAGCTCATATACACTGCAAAGCCGGAGCAGACAGAACCGGCATGTATACTTTTATATACAAATCAATGAAACAAATCGGAGATATGGTTCAAAATGAAACTGAATGGATAAATAAAGGGCACAACACAAAACTTTATCCGAATTTAATTCCGTGGACAGAAAATTTTCTAAAAAAGAAAGTTAAATAAAAAAAAGCCTCTGTTTTCACAGAGGCTTTTTCAATCTTTATATCCGAACTACGCTTCAGTTGATTCTTCAGCAGGAGCTTCTGCTTCAGCTGCTGCAGCAGCTGCTGCTTCTTCAGCCTTTCTTGCTTCTTCTTCAGCTTTTTTAGCTTGAGCTTTTTTAGAAAGCTTAACTGTTTCTGATTTTTTGTAGTTCAAAGAACCGTCAGCATTGCAGTTTGCGATAAGATACTTAACTGTATCTGTAGGTTGAGCACCTTTTGCAATCCAAGCTTCTGCATGTTCTTTATTAAGTTTCATTTCTTTTGTTTTAGGATTGTAGTAACCC
>CAKVMU010000051.1 GCA_934773085.1 uncultured Candidatus Melainabacteria bacterium | reverse complement strand
GAACTACACTTATTCCGGAAATCACTGCAAGATTAAAAGAATTGATTACAACATTTGCTAATGAATATACAGGCGATGTTTCCAAAATGGCAGAAGAATTCGCATCAAAACTTCCTCAAGAATATGAAAATATCAAAAATGAAATTTTGTCAAAAGATCCAGCTACAATCAAAACTAATGCAATTAACGATGTTGTTGCTGAATTAGGTTCACAAGGCGTTTCAGACTCCGTTAAAAAATCCTTGGCTAAAAGACTTGAAGGAGCTGCTAATCAATTTGTAAAAACATATACCGGCTCTGACCTTGCAACTGATTTAAAAGCATATTTGGAAAACTGGTTAACCGTAGCCGACGGAACAAAAATGGAAGACGCACTCAATACATACCAAAAACGACTTGATACATTGGGTGATACAATCGAAGACGGAGAAATCGTAAAATTAAGATATGCAGCTACTGAACTTTTGACCAGTGCTCTTGAAAACGGAATCACCGTTACTTTGGGTGGCAACAACATTACAAAAAGCAATATGAAGAACAAATTAAGTAGATACGAAGACGGAGAAGTTCTTAAAGCTGATTTACAGAAATTTATTGACAGCTTGAGTGATGTGAACAAAATAGATCAAGCAAAAGCAGCCGGAGCAGAAAAAGCTGCCAAAGAAGCTGATAAAGCTTTCACCGATATTAAAGGTAGCGACTATGCTATCAACGCAAGCTTAATTGATTATTCCGGTATTGAAGGCTATTCAAGAAATGAACAATATGAAATCAAAGGAAAAGACAATCAAGACCAAATTTATGACAAAGTTCGTAAACAGATTGAGTCATTGAAAGAGCAAATCAAAGCACAAATTACACAAATGCTTGAATCAAAAGGTGTTCCTGCAAGCAAAATGGATCAAGTTTTTGAAAATGTGTTCCAAGAAACATTAAACCAAACTATTGGCGGGCTTGATACACATAAAACAAACAAAAGATGGTTAAACAAAAACAAAACATACGCTGCAAATGATGGTATCCAAACCATCATCCAAAACTTCATCACTTCATTCAACACAAATATCGCAACAAGAGTTGATGATATGAATAAATCAAACACAGATATGGATTTGGTAGATATTGACTACACCGTAATGGCAAAAGATGAAAATGGAAATGTTACAGATGAAGACTTGTATAACCATCTGCAAGAAGGCGGTATTGACTTAAAACTAAGCACTAACATGACCGGCGAAGATCAAATTAAAGAAATGATTGAAAAACTCAGAGGACAAATGTTACAAAAAGCTAAAAACATGTGTACTGCAAACGGCATTGAATTTGACAATAAAGCTTTTACAACAATCTTCAACAATTCTAAAAACTCTACAGCAGTACAAAGTTCAATAGATTTTTCAATTGTTAATATTCTAAACCCACAAAAAGCAGCAACAACATTTACCACAGAGTTTAAAACAAACTTCACAACCTGGGTTAACACAGAAAAAGCAAAAGCAAAAAACAAATAAGAATTTAGAAATTTTTTGGACCTCCCTTTTACGGGAGGTCTTTTTGTATGTCTACAAAGCTCAATTTTTTTTATTAAGAAATGTAACACTTTGTCTCCAAAACCTAAAGTTTTCACCTAAATATGCCGTAAATACTATTAAGGAAAAATCAAAAAGGACAACATCTTATGGGAATGGCAGCGTCACAAGCTAGATTATTGACTCTGACTGCACGACTCCATGACGTAGAGCTGAAAGCTCAAGGAATAGAGGCGCAGAAGATAGCCCTTGCTACACAGGAAGATTCCGTGTATCAGGAATATTGTGATGCACTAGATGCAACAAAATTTCAAGTAGCTTTCAGAGGGGATGATGCTACTACCAAATATGTTGATGCAACTTTTGATTCTTTGTGTAATTACAGCGAAAGCAGATTAAGACAATATGCTCTTAGAGATAACAATAGCAGCAAGATTATTGTACAGGAAGATGTAGCCCAAAATTATAATACATATTCTAATGATAAATATGCTTTTGCATGGGCAATGTTAGGCTACGGAGACAGTTTTAACTATACCTACACTGACGATGATGGAGAATCACGCTATAAGTCAAATGAAAGCGGCATATATGTCGGAAAGGTTGGATTAGTCCAAGATGACGAGGACAGTCTTCTTCCGTACGAAAATATTAATGGCTATCTGTGTCTACCTATGACAGAAGCAGAACGAACCGTTTTTGATGAAAAGAAAGACTCTGATACAACACTTTCTGAGCTTTATGACGAAATCAGTGAAGGCGAAACAAAAGAAGAAATACAAGAAGCTTTAGATACTTTCAGAGAATATTTCTGCACAAAATACAAAAGTGAAATATTTGATCAAATGAATCTTGATAAGAGTGGCAGTTCAGAAGATGCAAAACCAATAAACTCTAAGATTACTTGGGATGATATTTCATCTGAATTCAATCACTACGTAAAACTTTGGGAAACAATCAATGAAGCCGGCGGTTGCCAAGGACTTGACAAACAGTACCAAAGCGGAGAAGAAGGTGCAACTTGGCTTAAAAATATGGTTGAAGCAGGATTGGTCTCTATTCTTATCTATAACAACACAACTTCTCAAAAAGGTTGGAAAGAAACAAGCGTTGCTACTAGCACAAATGAAAACCACCTTCAAGAAGTTCAGGACACAACCGACCAGAAAAAAGCAGAAGCCAAGTATGAACACGAAATGAAACTCATCAGTTCAAAAGAGAAAGAATATGATAAAGAATTAAGCAATCTTGAAACCGAAAGAACATCCATAACAACAGAAATGGATTCAATTAAAAAGGTTCGTGACGATAACACTGAAAGAACCTTCGGTATCTTCAGCTAGATGTAAGATTATTCCGGCGAAGGGGAGCCTTCGCAAAAAACCTAACCTTTTTCCTTTTTCCTTTTCTTTAGCCGCTTGATTTCAAGCGGTTTTATTTTTGTATTTCATTTCTCTTTAAACGGATTTGAACATCTTCCAACAACTTTCGATTGATAGACAACAAATCACCAATTATTGCAACAATCGCAAACTGCACTGATGCTATCAAAAAGATTGCTGAAAATATCAAAGATTGAACATGTCCGTTTCCTGCACCGGTAAGAAACAGATACAAAAATCTTATAATAGGCAGAATACCTAATATTGCAAACAGAGCCGCAAACGTTATAAAAAATCTGAACGGTCTGTAAACAATAAACATCCTTATGGTCGTTTTTGCAGACCTAAAAACATAGTCAAAAATGTTTTTAACCAATCTTGAATCTCTTAATTTTGCATTCACCTTAATTGGAACAGACTTGACCTTAAGACCTTTTGCTCCTGCTTGTATCAAGGTTTCCATTGTATAAGTGTAATTGTCAAAAACATTCAGCCTAAGTGCCGCTTCTCTTGAAAAAGCTCTAAATCCACTCGGCGCATCATCTACCGCTGTAGACGAAATCATTCTGAGTACCGCTGAGCCAACTTTTTGCAATACCTTCTTCAATAGTGTAAAATCTTTAATTCCCGCAATATTTCTGGCACCAACCACAATATCCGCTTCCCCCTTCAATATCGGTTCTGTTAAAACCCCGATATCTAAAGCATTATACTGATTATCAGCATCCGTATTAACAATAACATCCGCTCCAAGAGAAAGAGCTTTTTGCAGACCGGAACGAAACGCATTCGCCAAACCTTTATTAGGTCTTATGTCCAAAATCTCCGCTCCGTATTGTTCTGCAATCTCACGTGACTTATCTGTAGACCCATCGTTAATTACCAGAACAGCAACCTCTTCAAAGCCGTTAACTGCTTTCGGCAGAGCCTCTAATGTGGTCAAAAGCGTGTCTTCTTCATTATAACAAGGTATTTGAATTACAAGTTTCAAGTTTTACACTCCTATGAATTTATTGTACAATAGACTTGGGAGAAATGGCAATTTGTATATTTATTTAATATCAATTCTGGGTTTAGTTTTACGTTTAATAAATATTGATAAGCCTGAAGGGTTATGGAATGATGAATACGTTAGTTGGATGGTGGCATCAACTCCTCTCCACAACGGATTCTGGCAAGAAGTGTTAAAGCAATGTCATATGCCTCTGTATTATTTTTATCTAAAACCTTTTGTAAACTGTTCTGATTTAATTCTGAGATTAACCTCTGTAGTTCCGTCCGTATTTGCAATTTCGGTTATGTACCTTGCAGGAAAAGAATTCTCACGCAAAACAGGACGATATACAGCAGCATTGACCGCAACCTTGCCATTTTTAATCTACTATTCTCAAGAAGTTCGCTTCTATTCTTTAGTATTTTTATTATGTGCATTATCAATGCTTTTCACAATCAGATTACTAAAGACAGAATCAAAGAAAAATTGGATACTGTGGGGAAGCTCACTTGTTTTGATATTACTAACGCACGTTTTGGGCGGAATTTACGTATTTTTCAATGCACTTTATGTTATTTATAAAAAGAAACATGTTCCTGCAAAAATAGTTGGCTTGTGCGGAATTGTTTGTATAATTGTCTTTGTTTTCGGAATAAATATACTAAAAATGTTGCCATCTTCTCAATGGTGGGGACATTTTGGCTACTCAAACATCTTGTTTTTGTTTAGCGATTTTCTCTCGCCAATACTCACAAACAACGTAAATGCGCCTGCTGTCTTCTTTTATACAAAAGATTTTATTTGTGTTGCCTTAATGACAATTCCTACGGTTGTAGCAGCTGTCGGTTTGATTCTGGGAGCAAAAAAAGAAAAAGGTCTTGCTCTGATTGCACTATTAACAATTCTTGGAATGACATCATTGGCTCTAACAGGAAATATAGTATTCATAACAAAATATTCAATAGAAGTCTTGCCGATTTTTATATTACTCATTTCTCTTGGCTTCAATAAAAAATTTGGAAATATCTTAATCGGAGTTCTTCTGTTTTTCTACATTTGTACCGTTTTTACCCCATATCATCCTGTATGGAAGGCAAGAAGCGAAGGAAATAAATTGGCTGCAGATATGATAAATTCTGTAAATTCTGACAATATTATATTTACATACTATGCGCCAAAAAGATTTGAACGCTATTTAAAAATCAATCCAAAAACAAGATTCCTAACTATAGAAAAAACCAACCGATTCAAATATCAAGATAAGCCAGAAGTTATTCTCGCAAATGTCAAAAAAGGAGAAACGGCTTCAATTTTAATCTTGCAAAGTGTAAGCTTTATTCCTCAAGATAAAATAAAAACAGCGCAAGAAATGAATATTCCGGAAATGTTTATCACATTTTCTAAAATTAAACACGGACTAATCTCCGCTCTTAAACAAGATTTCACCGATTACAAAGTGGAAAATAAAGGCGAATGGATACTCATCACAGCAAAAAAATATAAATAACTTTACAAATGAGTTGACATCAAAACATGCTTCTGTTAAGATTAAGTTCTAATCGCAGACAGTTAGTATCCTTATGTTAGGATTTAAACCAGCAAGGCTAGCCGAGATTGGGGACAAGGACGAAAGTTCTTCCCAAAACACTATATAAATAGCTTAAATTTGTGTAGATTTTGCGATTAAGAAAAGATTGCAAAATCTTTTTAGTATGAAAAACAGGTCGAAAAACATAAATATAAAGGAGCAAAAAATGTCAACAAAAGCTTTTAAAGAAGACAAAATTTCTCAAATGAAAGAGAAAGTTGATAAGGCTCAAGTTGCAATTGTTACCGAATACAAAGGTTTAACAGTAGAGGAAATTACTAAACTTAGACGTGCTCTTCAAAAAGAAGGCGGCGACTATATGGTTACTAAGAATACTCTTGCAAAACTCGCTATTAAGGATACTCCTTACGAAGTTTTGGCTGAAACCTTCAAAGGACCAATCGCTATCGCATTTGGTTTCAATGATCAGGTAGCACCTGCAAAGGCTTTATCTAAATTTATTAAAGATACTAAGAAAGGCGAAATTATCGCAGCAGCTATGGACGGCAGATTGATGTCTGCTGACGAAGCTAAAGCTCTTGCAAACCTTCCTTCAAAAGAAGAAATTTACGCAAAAATGCTTGGCTGCATCAACTCACCTGCTTCTGGTATCGCAAACTCTGTCAACGCTGTTATGTCATCTCTTGTTAGAGCTGTGGCTGCAGTTCGTGACCAGAAACAAGCATAGTTTAACATTCTGTTAGACAAAAAAACAAAAGTAATACTACAAAAAAATAATAAAAAGGAGAAAATCATGAGTGTAGAAGCAATTTTAGAATCAATTGAAAAATTAACTTTATTGGAAGCTGCTGAATTAGTAAAAGCTATGGAAGAAAAATTCGGCGTATCTGCAGCTGCTCCTGTTGCTGTAGCTGCTGCTCCTGCTGCTGGCGCTGCTCCTGCTGGCGAAGAAGAAGCTTCTGAAGTTAACGTTATCTTAGCATCAGTTCCTGCTGATAAGAAAATCGCAGTTCTTAAAGAAGTAAGAGCTATCACTGGTCTTGGCTTGAAAGAAGCTAAAGATTTAGTTGATGGTGCTCCTAAAGCTATCAAAGAAAACGTTAAAAAAGAAGATGCTGAAGCTATCAAGAAACAACTTGAAGCTGCTGGCGCTACTGTTGAAATCAAGTAGTTTGACATTTATTTGTTTAAATAAAAATCCCGTTGGAAATATCCAACGGGATTTTTGTATGAATAAAAACGATATGCGCTTATTAAACAACAAGGCATTTATTACTATTTTTTCTTAACAACCAAAAATGACTTGAGTGCTCTTCCGGTATCTCCGGAATCCTGAGTCGAAGTTACATGTATATTTTTGTAATCAAAAGAAGTAGAACTTCCGCCATCAAAAGCCATTGCACTATCCAATCCATATTCAGAACATAAATCACGTGCTTCATACAAATCCATTGGATGTTTATTTGTTACAACAAAGACATGAACCTCTTGCTCTCCCTTAGGCAAAGACTTTAATCCGATTAGGGTTCGGGCAGTCTTATGTAAAACAGAAGCCGATTCTCTGATAACCTTACCTTCTGAATCCTTAACTACAAAGAACTCTTCTTCCAACCTCAAATTAGGTAATAATTGTGGACCACCCTGAGCAGAAGTTTTTACAGAACACATAAAATCCACTTTTGAATTATGAGGCGCAATTTCGTATTTCAATTTGCTGTCACAATCCAATACCCTAAACTCTGTTCTGTTTAAAATTGGCTTTAAATTTTTCCTCAATGTCGGATTTAGCATCAAACTGTCATTAAAAATAGGGTCTTCTACCGTCTGATAATCGTTCACAATATATGAAATAGTTTTTTGATTATGTGGATCAAAAAAGCCTGCATTAACAGTTAACAATGAGTCAGACTTATTATGAGCTTCTTTATTTGTTATCAAATTAGATGAAGACACAAATTGAATTTGCTTTTTCATCTTTTCACCACTCAAAACGATATGATAAATACCGTCGTCATAGTTTACATCAATAGGCGCTGCAAAAACGGTTCCGATAACAGCTGCAGAGGCTAACATCAATGCTAATAGTTTTTTCATATTACAAATCCCTCGATTTATAGAACGCAATTATCGCACACAGAAATGCCAACGGTGGGAATGCTGCAGTAATTAGTGGTGGAAGAACACCCTTTTCCGCCAACAAATCAAAAAACGGTAACGTTATATAATAAACAAAAATACAACCGATTGCTATCGTAAAACCTATCAATCTTTGTTCTCTCGGTTTTGAAAAACCTAACAAACACCCCATTATTGCAAGTAGAACGCATACAAACGGATGGAAAAATCTTTGCAAGTATTTATTCAACATCAAACGATAATCTTCGTCTAATTTCTCACGTTTCAAAAGTTTCACATATGTATGCAAATCCTTATTATTGATATCTCTGTCTCTTTTAGTAGAATTTATCATAATTGTGTAAGCATCTTCAGCATCGTCACCTGTTAATATCTCAACATTTTCGATATCGTCAACATTATGAAAAATACCGTCATTATTTATATCGTAGGAAGTTACGTCAGAAAGAATCCAGCAAGGGATGCCGTCTTTATTTAAAGCCTTTCGTCCATGCTTACCCACCAAAACATTTGATAAACCATGCAAATCATCAAAAATTTGTTTTGAAAAATTCATCACAATGACGTCAGACATCTCGCCGTTACAGAATTTCGATACAACAACCGCCATTTTAGGGTTATCATTCTCATCTTTTTGCGTGTAAATATACTGAGTTAGAGTTCTTCCCCCCTTTATCTCTTGTATTTTTTGACAAGAATAAGGTATAAGTTTGTCATAGGTTACAAAACAAAGATAAGTCACAATAAAGCTCAACACCAAAAGTGGTCTTAAAATCCTCGAAAAAGACATTCCGACTGCACGAAATATTGTCAATTCCGAATCTTTACTAAGCTTATCAAAAGTAAATAAAGAACCCAATAACAAACCTACAGGGAAAGCTTTGCCTAAAATTTTAGGAATCTCACATACTAATATCAAAACACCGGTTTTTGCTGAGATATCACCCGCCAGAACACTTTTAATTGTATTTAAAAGCATTTCCGGAGCAATCCATACGATAGTAAACAACAAAATTGCTACAATTGTCGTCATTAAAACTTGCGTAAATATATATCTGTCATATATAGTAAAGAATTTCTTCATCTTAAAGTTTGAAATCCTTTCCTAAATAAAATTCCTTCGCTACCGGATCGTTCGCAACATCAGTACTTTTACCTTGAATTTTAATTTTACCGTCGAAAATAACATAAGCACGATCCGTAATAGAAAGAGTTGCTTTCGGGTTGTGGTCCGTAATCAACACACCTAAGCCCTTTTCTTTAGAAATCTTTTTAATATTATCTTTAATTTCGCCAATCGCAATCGGGTCGATGCCGGCAAAAGGTTCGTCAAGAAGCATGAAATCAGGACTTGCAGCTAACGCTCTTGCAATTTCAACCCTTCTTCGTTCACCACCTGACAAGGCTACTGCCGGATATTTACGCAATCTTTCAACACCAAATTCGTTGAGTAATTCTTCTAACTTATCTTTCTTTTCTTCCGGATTTAACTTATCATTCATCTCTAAAACGAGCTTAATATTTTCCTCCACCGTAAGCTTTCTGAAAATAGAATTTTCTTGCGGCAGGTAACCTATACCGGCTTTTGCTCTCAAATTCATTGGCCAAGTCGTGATATCTTTACCATCAATATAAACATTACCGCCATTTGGTTTTACAAGTCCAACTATCATATAGAATGTAGTTGTTTTACCAGCTCCGTTT
>CAKVMU010000050.1 GCA_934773085.1 uncultured Candidatus Melainabacteria bacterium | reverse complement strand
CTTCTATTAAAACACAAACAGTCGCCGCTATTGCAGGTGCAAAAATAACACCGATTACACCTAAGTACTGAGCGGTTATAAATAAGAACAAATATATGATAAGCGGATGTAAATCCAAAAACTTAGAAAAAATATAAGGTCTAACCAAATTATTTTCAGCCCATTGAGCAAACGCAAATACAGCAATTATCAAAGCCAAAACAACCGTTCCGCTTTTATATGATGCTACCAAACATATGATTAATGCAATCGCAGGTCCTACTACCGGAATAATATCAAGAACTGCTGTGATTAATCCAAGTAATAATGCATAATCGACACCTATCAAAAGGAGTCCTATCGTCATCAACACTCCAACGCTGGTCATTGTTGTAACTTGAGCGATTACGTAACCGCCGATTTTCTTTGAAATTGTTTCTATAATCTCCTCTGCTTTATCTTTCATATTTGCCGGAAAAAGACTCATATAAGACTGTCTTACTATATCTTTATCAGCCATAAAGTAATAGATAATAATTAATGCCGCTAAGAAATAAATAATTGTTGTCGCAAAGTTCTTACTTATATTAATAGATTCATTAACAAAATCTGATGTAAATCCTGTAGCAGATGACAACAAATCCCCTAAATCTATCTGTGATACTTGAGTTTGACTCAAGAACGGAGTTGTCATTATGTAACCTTTAATCACTTCAATATGTTGAGGAATTAAGTGAACAAAAGATTTAATTTCATGTGCAGCCATCAATATTATTGGAACAAAGAATATTCCTAACATCAAAACCGTTGAAAACAAAACTATTGCAGCTGCAAAACTTCTGTGCAATTTTTTTGCAAGCTTATCCACAATCGGATTCAGAGAACACGCAATAACAAAAGATGCAAAAAACAGAATCGCAATATCTTTAATCTTTGTTATAAAAACTAAAAACAAAATCGCTATTATAAAGAAAACTATGTTTTTCGCTGTTACATACTTTTGAAAAAGATTATCAAACATACATATCCTCCTAAACATTGATTATTGTATCATAAAATTACTATCCTGTTATATATTCATTTTCTTAAAAATAAATGCTAGAATATTCATATGGGAATTTTATTGGAAATAAAAAATCTGTCAATTGAATACAAGAGTATTAAAGATGGCGAGAGCAGTACATTAACAGCTGTTAAGGATGTATCAATGAAGATTCATCAGGGAGAAATATACGCTCTTGCAGGTGAATCCGGTTGTGGCAAATCAACCTTAGCCAAAGCTATAACGAAATTAGTTCCGATAAAATCAGGGGATATTATATTTGAAGGGAAAAGCATTCTTAATCAAACAAAAGATGATAAAAAAAATTACCCTAAACTTGTACAAATGGTGTTTCAAAACCCATATTCAAGTCTTAATCCAAAAATGAAAATCGGAGATACGCTGAGAGAACCTTTGGATATAAATACAAAACTGTCCAAATCTGAGAAAGCAAAACTTATAAGTGAAATTTTGGAAGACGTTGGTTTGCAGGAGAATTGTCTAAATCTCTACCCTCACGAATTTTCCGGAGGACAAAGACAACGTATAGCTATTGCCAGAGCATTAGTACTTAAACCTAAACTTCTAATCGCTGATGAGCCGGTTAGCGCTCTTGACGCTAGCATTCAGGCGCAAATCATCAACTTATTAAAAGAACTGAAGAACAAACGTGATTTAACTATTTTATTCATCTCTCACGATATGAATGTCATCAAATATTTAGCTGACAGAGTCGGCATAATGTATTTCGGCACCCTTATTGAAGAAAACTACACCCAAACCCTATGTAAGTATCCGAAAGAAGAATACACAAAAAAACTTCTCAACGCTGTTCCTATGTTAAGAAACTGAGTAAAGTTGCATTTTTCTGTTGGTTTTGATAATATTTAGTGGTAGACATAGTAAGAGGAGTTTAATTATGGGATTAATGTCCGGTAAAAAAGGTATTATATTTGGTGTATCAAATACTCACGGTATTGCATACGGTATTGCACAACAACTTTTCAACGAAGGTGCTGATATCGCTTTCACATATGCTGGAGAAGCAATGGAAAAGAGAGTTAAACCTATCGCTGAAGGAATGAATGCAAAGCTTATCATGAGCTGCGATGTTACAAAAGAAGAAGAAGTTGAAGCTGTATTCAAAGAATGCGAAAGAATTTACGGCAAACTTGACTTCGTTGTTCACGCTGTTGCATTTGCTCCAAAAGAAGATTTGATGGGCAGATTTGTTGATACTTCAAAACAAGGTTGGGATATCGCACTTGGTGTTAGCGCATACTCTCTAGTAACAGTATGCAGACACGCAGAACCTATTATGAATGAAGGCAGTTCAATCTTCGCATTGACATACCTTGGTTCAGTTCTTTCAGTTCCAAGCTACAACGTAATGGGTGTTGCTAAAGCCGCTCTTGAATCAGCTATGAGATTCTTGGCTGTTGATTTAGGTCCTAAAGGCATCAGAGTTAACTGTTTGTCATCAGGCCCTGTTAAAACACTTGCTTCAATGGGTATCAGCGGATTCTCTAAAATGCTTAAGGCAGCAGTTATGAGAGCTCCGTTGAAAAAGAACGTATCTCTTGAAGATGTAGGTAGAGCTGGTTTATACTTGGCTTCTGACCTTTCAAGCGGAACAACAGGCGAAGTTATTTACTGCGATTGCGGTTGCCACTCAGCTTATGCTTCTTCTGAAGAAATGGACGTTATTTCTAAAGCTGAATAATTACAAATTTATAAAAGGCCGGAGGGAAATTCCTTTCCGGCTTTTTTTAGTAAAAAGAGGGTGTTATGAAAAAATTTATTAGTTTTTTATTTGTCGCAATGCTTCTAATGGGACTAAAAGCGAATGCAGCTACGACATTTGAGGAAGCTTTCAGTCAGTCATCAACAAAACCTATGCTTGTTTTAATATATGCTCAATGGGCTGATGGATATGAAAATTGTTTAAATCAATTTAAAGCAGTTGAAAATGAATTTGGAGATAAATTTAACTATGTTGAATTAAACATTGCGGACAAAGACACCAAAAGTTTTAACAGCAGATACCATATTTACCCAAACCTTCCTTACGTTCTAATGTTTAGAGACGGAGGCAAGGTATCAAGATATATTCCTAAAAACTGTGCATCAGACAACTCTTGCATAATTCCAAAAATCAAGAGTTTTATTCTTCAATAATTAAAGATTTTCTGATTTAGTATAATCGATACCGCCGGTTGCATTGTACAACGAAATTGTTGAAATTGCGTCATTCACTATTGATGAAACATGACGTTCTTTAGCGATTAACAAATCAACTTGAGAACGCATCTCATCAAGTTTTGATGAGTCACCAATGTTGAATTGTTTTGTTGCAAGCTCATGCTTTTGAGTCTCAATAGAGAAATCTTCTTCGGATTTCACAAGATTAGCTTTTGTTGTTTTAGCCTGAGCTAAAGCATCATTTACTTCCTGTATAGAATTCAAAACTGTCTGTTGATAATCTTCACCGGCTTTTTTATACTCATATTTGTTTATACGATATTTGGCTAATTTTGCACCACCAGAAAAGATATCCCAACTTGGCGCAATTCCGATATTTGATAAAAATGTAGTATTATTAAAAATACTGTTCCATCTGTAAGCATTAAATCCGACATTTCCGAACAAGAAAAACTTAGGCAGGAATTCTCTCTTTGCAACACGAACATCTACGCCGGCTTTTTGCGCATATTTTTCACTTTGAATCAAATCAGGACGATATTGTATAACCGTTGCAGACAATTTTTCCGGTGTTTGAGGATACAATAAAGCATCTACAGAAATATGTTCAATCTCTTTTTCAGTATTCAGTCCCAATATTGACACAAGTTGGTTATTAATAACTTTTCTGTTCTCAACAATTTTATTTAAGTCTTCTTCAGTTTTTACTAAAATCTGTTTTTCATTCAACAATTCAGTAATCGGTGCTAAGCCTAATTCATACTTCTTTTCTGTCATCTCTACAACATGTTTTTGGATATCAATAATCTCTCTGGTTATCTTTTCCAATTCATCAGTTTTAATCAAATTAAAGTAATTTGCTGCAAACATTGATGTTATATAAATATAAGCGGAGCGCTCTTCTTGAGTAGCAATCTCTTTTTGCAATTTAGCACTCTTTCTTGCTAAGTAATTTTCACCCCAAATATCAATCTCATAAGAAGCATTTAATGGCAAATAAATGTTGTTTTGCGAATATGTAGGAATAATAACGTTTCCAAATTCAGTTTGCGCACCTCGCATGGTTCTCATAAATTGTGCATCAATGCTTGCTTTTGGTAACTGATTAGATGTTGCCATACGAATATTTTCTTCTGCTTGTTTTGTCTTATAAGCAGCCGCTCTCAGATTATGATTATTCTCATACAATGTATGCATATGATTAACCAGAATCTCATCATTGTAATTATTCCACCAATCAAAATTCATATAATCAGCTTTATTAGTGACTTCTTTTGCCCCAACAGGCAATATCAGAAATAAAAATGAAGTTATTATTAATATTTTTTTAAATGTCATCTTTACACTTATCCTTCTTGTGTTATTATAATAACACAAGGGATTTTATGAAACAAGATATTTTATTAGAAAACAAAATAGGACTACGTTTATCAAGGATTGGACTCCTCTCAAAGGTGTTTGCAACCCAGACGTTCAACAAATACAGTTTTGACATCAGACCAGAGCAATTTACTGTACTTATGACACTTAAAGAAAATAACGGCATGTACCAACGCCAACTTGCAAATTATACCTTCAAGGACAGACCAAATATAACGAGAATCGTTTCAATACTTGAAGAAAAAGAATATATTACATCAAAAATTGCATCAGACGGCAGACAGGTAAAAAAACTTTTTATCACACCAAAAGGCATCGAAGAGTGTGATAGAATTCTTCCTGTCATTCTTGATATATGGGAAGCAACTTCAAAAAAAATATCACAGGACGAAATCACACAATTTTTATACACGTTAGACAAAATCGAAAATAATTTAAGAGAACGAACTCTATTACAGATATAGGTGGAGATTTGATATGAAGAAAAAAGAAGACAAAGATTTTATAAAAAAAGCAAAAGCGAGATTAAAAAAGAGAAGACCTGAATACATGAAAAAGAGAGTCTTTGTTCCGACACTAACAGCGATATTACTTGTAATACTTGGACTGAGTGCAGCAATTAGAGCTACTTACTATCAATCAACAGACGATGCGTTTGTTGAAGGCAGGTTGGTGTCAATTGCACCAAGAGTTTCAGCTCCGGTTATTCGTTTATTGGTAGACGATAACCAAATGGTAAAAAAAGGAGATTTACTTGTAGAGTTGGATCCTAACGATTTTCAAGTTGCACTTAATCAAGCGGAAGCAAAATTAGCAGAAGCTAAAGCAAATTTGCATATTTCACATCAAAAAGTTAATGAAAGCATCGCCGAGGTTAATAAAACTTATGAAGATATCAGTTCAACTGAATCAAAACTAAATTTTGCTCAAAAGGATTTCTCAAGATATTCAGAATTGTACAAAGACGGAATCGTCTCAAAACAGGCTTATGAAAAAAGCAGAACTTCATTGGAGGTAGCATCTTCCGATTACAATTCCGCACAAGAAAATTCAAGAGCTTTTCAACACGCACTTGAATCAAACAAAGCAAAAACAACTGCAAACGAAGCTTTGATAAAAAGATTAGAAGCCGAGGTTGAGGAAGCTAAATTAAATCTTCAGTACACAAAAATATACGCTCCTCAGGATGGGATGGTTTCAGCAAGAAGCGTTGAAAAAGGAAACTACGTATCAATTGGACAACCTTTAATGAATATCGTTCCTGAGCAAGTTTGGATAGTAGCAAACTTTAAAGAAAATCAACTTACCAAAATGCATGCCGGACAAAGTGTAAAAATCAAAATCGACACCTATCCGTCAAAAAGATTTGCCGGTCATGTTGACAGTATTCAGCGCTCAACCGGTGCAAAATCAAGTCTGTTCCCTCCGGAAAATGCAGTCGGCAGTTATGTCAAGATTGTCCAAAGAGTTCCTGTGAAAATTGTCTTTGATGAAGATATATCACACTACAACATCGTTCCGGGAATGTCAGTTGTACCGAGAGTAAGAGTCAAGGATTAATTATGTGCGAAGAAACCTCTGCAAAAAAAGTTAATCCGTATTTGGTTGCACTTGCAGTATTATTACCGTCCTTCCTTGCATTGGCGGCATCATCCGGAACAAACGTAAGTCAGCCTCATATTGCAGGGTTTTACGGAGCTACGCAGTATGAAGCCAATACTGTTATTACTTGCTACATTATATCAGGCGGCTTAATGCTGCCGGTCACCGGTTACCTTGTAAAAAGAATCGGCAAAAAGCTCCTTATGAACTACAGTATTCTTATCTTCGCACTTGGTTGTCTGCTTTGTATTCTGGCGCCGAATTTGCAAGCACTAATTGCAGCCAGAGTTGTTCAAGGTATCGGGAGCGGTTGTATATTGCCTCTTTGCCAAGCTTTCTTATTAGAAGTTTTTCCGCCCGAGCAAAGAGGAGTCGCAATGGGTTTATTCGGGGTAGCGGCGATGTTTTCCCCTCTAGCGGGTCCATTTATAGGCGGTTATTTAACCGATAATTTTTCTTGGCAATGGATTTTTATTACAAACATTCCGCTATGCATATTATCTTTATTAATGATAAAATTTCTTGTTCCGGACGAAAAACCAGAAAAACTTAAGTATAATAAAAAATTTGATTATGCCGGCTATATATCAATTGTTGTTGCAATGGGTTGTATGCAGGTTGTATTAGATAAAGGTCAACAATGGAACTGGTTTGACGCAACTTGGATATGCTGGACAACCGGAATTTGTATATTTTCATTCGTGTTTTTCTACGTTTGGGAGCTTGAATACAAATATCCAGTAATTGACATCCGAGTATTTAAGGATAAAAACTTTCTAATCGGAACAGCTATTAGTGCGTTCATAAACGTGGTTTTGTATTCAACATTGTTACTTGTTCCGATGTTTGTACAAAGTTTGATTGGATACAGCCCGTCAATGTCAGGTTTAGCAATGTTCCCGAGAGCTATAGTCTGCCTAGTTGGACTGCTCGTTGTCGGAGAAATTTCAAAATACATCAACAGCAAAATCCTTGCAACAACAGGATTTCTAATTATTGCTGCATCACTTTTAATGCTTACACAGATGAACCCTAATTCATCAATGGAAAGTATAATTTTACCTAACATATTGCTTTGCATTGGAGTTCCAACTGCGTTTGTACCAATTACAGCTCTGTCCTTCCAGACACTTCCGGCAACAAAAAACGCTGATGCCGCATCTTTACATGCACTTTTCAAAAACATAATAACAGCAATTGCAACGTCCGCTTCTGCAACTTTTATTGCAAGAGCTTCCCAAGTTTACCAAAGTTACTTTGTAAGAAACTTGTCCGTTGCTAACCCTATGTACCACACGAAGCTGAATGCGTTGCAAGCAAAATTTTTGCATTATTACCCCGCATTTACTGCAGGCAGAAAGGCCAGTGGTACTCTCTATAAGCAGCTTCTTACGCAAGCTCGCCTTGCATCCTTTTTCGAGGTTTTCACCTTATTAGCTCTTATGATGCTTATTGTTATTCCTTTCATCTATATTCTCAAGTCCCCTAAAAAGAAATAAGTTATGTTAAGTTTTGTAACATTTCTCAAAAAAAATGCAATTTCTGTTTACAAAAATACTTAATATATATATACGAGATATATATAAAGAGAAAAAATAGAAAGGACATAACTATGAGTGATGCTATTAATTCAGTACGTTCTGACAAATCGCATTTGTTCGGTGGGCACGTTGGCGGAGCTTATATGGCCAACAATGACAACAGAGATATTAATTTGTTCAAAGAAAAAGAACACGACGTTAACTTGAGCGGAGTTAGTGTTTGGAACCATCCGCAAGCAACAGCTTAGATAAAAAGAGCCGCTTTAAACGGCTCTTTTTTTATGTTTATTTAATGTTTGCATCACTTACTTTTTGTTTATATACGTGACCGTGTCTGTCTTTTTCAATATTTGGGGTATCAATTTCAAATACATATGCACCGGCAGGAGCTAAATCAACTCTTAATTCGCCTGCTGCAACTTGGAATTCACTGCTATCTCCATATTTTGGAGCCATATCTTTCAATTCCTGAGTATCTTTCATTCCCGGAATCAAAATTGTACCTGTCAATCTTCTGTTTGGATTCTTGTTAGCTACGACAACAGCTGTTCTTCCGTTATTATGTCTTGCATAAGCAATAATTTGGTCTTTTTTATCACCAACCTTATCCAATTCAATATAACTGCTGTTTCTATCAGCAAACAAATCCTTATTTTCACTTCTCATTTTAAGAGTTTCTCTTAAAACTCTTTCCATATCAGGTTTTTCACCCCCTGGTTTTCTTGAGAGATTGAAAATATCTAATTGATAAGAGTGGTGATCCATTTTATGATTATCTGTCATTGTCTCATCGCTATAGCTTTCAGAATATCCATAATCATAATAATCACCTGTTTGGAAACCATCTACAAAGTAAGGGTTACACATTGGAATAGTAGACTGAATCACAGTTGTCATATTGCAATAATTTTCACCACCGTGAGTCATTGCTGACTTGTCGTCGTGTGTCATAAATGAACCGATGCAAGACTTTCCAGCTGGTAATCTTTGTGATAAATCCAGATTAATTTTTACATTATCACTAAATTCAGTTGCATTCTTCCACTCATGGAATATATGATACTGACCATAGAAATCATCAAATCCTGCTCTCAAGGAGTCTTCCGGTCTGTCATAAGGCATATTTACTTGTGGAGAAGCACATTCGTAAGTATATGTTTCTGCAAGCCAAGCAAATTCAGGGTCTTTAGATCTTGAATATGGTATAATAATATCCCAAAATTCAGTAGGTTTCGCTCTGGCAACATCCGCTCTTATACCGTCCAAGCCCAAATCTATACATGCATCAACATATTGTTTATGCATTTCCAAAAGTTTTGGATTCAAAGTTCTTTTTGTTTCATCTTCCCAAGGGTCAAACATTCTGATATCAGCCCAACCTTGAGGAGTTTTATCTTCACCATTACGACCAAATGCCATTAACTCCGGTTCTGCTTCAAACAAATCTACAGATGCACAACTCGGCAAATCAAGCATAACTTTGATATCTCGTTTATGACACTCGTCAATGAAAGCTTTGAACTGTTCATCCGGTGTTCTTGGGTCGTTTTTATCAATCAAAACAGGGTCCAACGCAAGATGTCCG
>CAKVMU010000049.1 GCA_934773085.1 uncultured Candidatus Melainabacteria bacterium | reverse complement strand
ACCTGTAATACTATGTTCTTCACCAATAAGATTACTGTTCAGAAAACTTGTTGAAAGAACATATCCTCAAATTGCAATTATGTCATATAATGAAATTAGTCCAAATGTAAAAGTTAAGTCAGTTGGTATGATAAGACTTGATATGCTGAAAAAATAAAACGAAAGGGTAACCAATGAGAGAACTGGTAAAAAAAGAACAACTGGTAACAATCGTTCCGCAAGATTTCAAACAAACTAATAAAGGAAGAGTTCTTGATGTTGATATGAACGGTTTCAGAATGGAACTAAAATACCGACCGGACGGACTTATGAAGAACCATGTTTGTGATTTTTATTCGCTTACGGATAATGGATACCTGTACTTTGAATCTTATATTCAAGATCTCGAGAATAATGTTGTTACAATTGCAAACCCCGTAAAACACAGGTTCTTACAAAGACGTAAATTTACACGTATTAAGTTTATCGAAGAGTTGGAACTTGTATGGGAAGATACAGTTCACAAAGTCAGAACGCTTGACTTATCAGCCGGTGGTATGAAAATCAGAACTGCAGACAATATAGATATAGAAAAAGAATACAAAGTTTCTATTAAGTTGAGTGATGAGCAAGAAATCAAGTGCAAATACCAACTCATAAGAGTCGAAAAAGGTGATAGCGGACTTTATACAATTTCCGGTAAATTCACTAACTTGAGCAATATTGATAAAATGACATTAGTTCAATTCTGTATGAAAAAAGATATGGAGAATATGAATAAATAATGGATTATACTGAAAATATCAGAAATTTCTTTATAGTTATTACAATGCTTGTTATTGGCACGATATCTTTTGTTAAAATCGGAACAATTGATGCCCATTCGATAATGGCAACCAGCGTAGTTTTGGTACCTGCAGTTATTGTTATGGGGATATTGGGACAAAAGATTGGTGAAATCGTAGATAATCCAAAGAACAGAGCAGATGCGGATTACAAGTTGGCAGTATTAAATGCTCTTAAGAAAATGGACAAGTCTATAACACTACAGGAACTTAATGAAAAACTTACAAAAACAGTTGCAGAACCTGACGCTCCTGATTCCGAACCGGATGACGATGTTGATGTATAGGGATTTTGTGCTAAAATAATTTTCGGATAATTGGGAGGAGAAAATGAAAGAAGGATATTTTCCGCAAGAGATAGAAAAGAAGTGGCAAGAAACATGGGAAAAGAATAAAGTTTTCCATACTCCGGATAACAGCGATAAGCCAAAATATTTCGCATTATCAATGTTTCCATACCCATCAGGAAAACTTCACATGGGGCACGTTAGAAATTATACGATTACTGACGTAATTGCAAGGTTTAAAAAGGCACAAGGATATAACGTTCTTCATCCAATGGGATGGGACAGTTTTGGATTGCCTGCTGAAAATGCTGCAATGAAACACGGTGCTAACCCTGAAACTTGGACTGACGAAAACATTGCTTATATGACAAAACAGCTAAAAATGCTTGGACTTTCATATGACTGGGATAGAGAAGTTACAACTTGCAAACCGGAATACTATAAGTGGACTCAGTGGTTATTCCTTCAACTATATAAAAAAGGTTTAGCATACAAAAAAGAAGCTGCCGTAAATTGGTGTGACAAATGCGGCACAGTACTTGCAAACGAACAAGTTATTGATGGCAAATGCTGGAGATGCGACAGTGTTGTTGAAAAGAAATATCTTTCTCAATGGTTCTTTAAAATTACAGATTATGCAGAAAGACTCCTTGAAGACTTAGACAAACTCAAGGGTTGGGGCGATAACGTTAAAACAATGCAAGCAAACTGGATTGGGAAATCTCAAGGTGCAATCTTTAGATTTCCAGTAATTGATGCCCCTAATGGCGAAAAAATGGAAGTTCCGGTTTACACTACAAGACCGGATACTGTACACGGTATTACTTACCTTGTAGTTGCTCCTGAATATAAAGATATTGAGAAACTGACAACTGACGAGAATAAACAGGCGGTTGAAGATTACAGAGCAAATGCAAGAAAAATGACTGAAATCGAAAGACTTTCAACTGACAGAGTAAAAACAGGTGTTCCTCTCGGAACTCATTGTAAGAACCCGTTTACAGGAGAAACATTCCCTCTCTGGACAGCCGATTATGCGCTTGTTGAATACGGAACAGGTGCTGTAATGGCTGTTCCGACTCACGATACAAGAGATTTCGATTTTGCGAAAAAATACAATTTGCCAATGAAGGTTGTAATTCAAAACCCAGAGAATCCTTCTGATTGCAGTGATGCAGCATATACAGAAGAAGGAATCCTCATTAATTCAAACGAATTTAACGGAATGAAAAACACTGAAGCAAAAAAAGCGATTACTCAAAAAGCAGTAGATGGTGGTTTTGGGGAATTCAAAACTCAATACAGACTCAGAGATTGGTTAATCTCAAGACAAAGATATTGGGGAGCTCCAATTCCGATTGTATACTGCGACAAGTGCGGAATCGTTCCGGAAAAAGAAGAAAACTTACCGGTTATGTTACCGAAAGATGTTGATTTCAAAGTTGTGGGCAAATCACCGATAACCACTTCACCAACATTTGCAGAAACAACTTGTCCTATATGCGGTGGAAAAGCCCGCAGAGAAATGGATACGATGGATACTTTCGTATGCTCAAGCTGGTATTATTTGAGATATTCAGATGCAAAAAACTCTAAAATGCCGTTTTCAAAAGAATTGGTAGACAAGTGGCTTCCTGTAGATCAATACGTCGGTGGGATTGAACACGCAATTCTCCACTTGCTATATTCAAGATTCTTTACTAAAGCGTTAAAAGACTTGGGGCTTTTGAGCTTTGATGAACCGTTCAAAAACTTACTTACACAAGGTATGGTTCTTAAGGATGGTTCAAAGATGTCTAAATCAAAGGGCAACACAGTTGATCCGGATGAAATATTTGAAAATTACGGAGCTGATACCGCAAGATTGTTCATTCTTTCCGATTCACCGCCGGCAAGAGATTTTGACTGGTCTGATGCCGGAGTCGAAGGATGTTACAAATTCCTTAACAGAGTCTGGAGATTAGTAAGTGAAAACTTTGAACTTATGAACAAAGACTACAAGATATCATTCCCACTAAAACGTGAAAATGATGATTTAGTCCGTGTTGTACATATGGCTATCAAAGGAATTACAAATGATATTTCCAATGATTTCCAATTCAATACAGTAATTTCTAAGTACAGAGAACTTACAAACGCTATCTACGACTGGAGAGGAAAGAAAAAAGACCTTGATGACGAAGATAAGAATGTATTCAGCTTTGCTGTTATTTCACTTATCAAGCTGATGTCACCTGTTACGGTTCACATGTCAGAAGAAATCTGGAAAGAACTTGGTTTTGAAGGCTCTATCCATGATGAACCTTGGTGTGAATGGGATGAAAATCTCGCAAAAGCCAGCAAAATAACGTTGGTTGTACAAATAAACGGCAAAGTTAAAGACAAGCTTGAAGCAGACGAAAGCGCAAGCAATGACGAACTACAAACATTAGCTTTATCCAGCGATAGAGTAAAAGAACTGACTGATGGCAAAGAAGTTGTCAAAGTTATTGTAGTTCCGAAGAAACTTGTAAATATCGTTGTAAAAGGCTAATAAGAAACAGTTTAGTTAATTACAATTGTTACATTTGTGAAGGGGATTGAAAAGCGTAACTTGCTTTTTAACCCCCTTCATACTAGAATGTTGCTAATGTGTAACCGGGTCGGAATTAAAAACCTTACCGGTGGTAATAATATAAATTAAGGAGATAGGAAAATGACTTCAAAAAAATTTTTGTTTACTTCCGAATCAGTTACGGAAGGACACCCCGACAAAGTATGCGATCAAATTTCCGACGCTATTTTGGATGAATTTTTGACCAAAGACCCTCAATCAAGAGTTGCAGCTGAAACAACAGCTACAACAGGCATGGTTTTGGTTTGTGGCGAAATAACTTCAAATTGCTATGTAGATATACCGCAAGTTGTTAGAAATACCGTAAAGAACATTGGTTATGAAGGTACTTCAGGCGGCGGTTTTGATTTTAATACTTGCGCTGTTTTAACTAGCATTGATGAACAATCAGTTGATATTGCAGGCGGTGTAAATAAGGCTCTTGAAACAAGAAGCGAAAACGCTGATACTTCTGTAAGCGAAACTGAAGACATCGGAGCCGGTGACCAAGGTATCATGTTTGGATATGCTTGCGATGAAACTCCGGAACTTATGCCACTTCCGATTAGTTTGGCTCACAAACTTTCTTACAGATTGGCTCAAGTCAGAAAAGAAGGTATCTTAAGCTACCTCAGACCGGACGGAAAATCTCAAGTTACAGTTGAGTATGTTGATGGCAGACCTTCAAGAATTGACACTATTTTGCTTTCAACTCAGCACTCTGCTGAAATTAACGGTGTGAGCGACAATTCTAAGGTTCAGGAAATTATCAATCAAGACCTTAGAAACAACGTTATTGACTATGTTTTTGAAACAGAAAGCATTAAACCTGATAGTGAAACAAAAATTTTGATTAACCCATCAGGAAGATTCGTTGTTGGCGGACCTCAAGGTGATTCAGGGTTGACCGGAAGAAAAATCATTGTTGATACATACGGTGGCTACTCTCGTCACGGTGGCGGAGCTTTCTCCGGCAAAGATCCGACAAAGGTTGACCGTTCAGCAGCATACGCAGCAAGATATGTTGCGAAAAATATCGTAGCTGCAGGTTTGGCAAATAAGTGCGAAATTGAACTTGCATACGCAATCGGCGTTGCAGAACCTGTTTCAATTTTTGTTGATACATTCGGTACAGGCAGAATTTCTGATGACGAAATTTCAGAACTCGTTCGTAAGAACTTTGACCTTAGACCGGCAGCAATCATTAAAAACTTTGATTTGAGAAACCTTCCTGCTAAAAACGGCGGAAAATTCTATCAAAGACTAGCTGCATACGGACACTTGGGACGTACAGACATTGATTTACCTTGGGAAAAATTAGACAAGGTTGATTCTTTAAAAAAGTCTCTTGAATCATGCGCTGTATGCTAATATAAAAAAAGAATAACTTTTTGAGGTGCAATCTTAGGATTGTACCTCTTTTTTGTAAATAATTTTTACAATAATAATGACAATTCAATTTGATTAAGCTATGATAATTTTAAAGTTGGTAATAAGGGTAAAGGAGTTGAACTCGTGGTAAATAAGAAGATTGAAACAGTTTATCCGGCACAAAGTGCATTTTCCAGTGACGAAGATGCTTTTACGGCACTTTCTACGTCCGCACTGCTAGCAAAAAGTTCCGTTCCTTACTCTCACAGAAGAATCGCTGATAATTATGTAATTATCAAGCGAATCTACAGATTCCAAGCTGTTCAAAGCAGAATTACAAACGCCGAAAAACAATTGCTTCAAAAGTATGATTTCAATACATTGGAATTCTCAACAATCAAACAGATTAATGAAGAACTTTCATACTTAAAGAAATGGTCAACATCTTCCAATGAACAATTAAGAAAAGATGCAGATATGTTATTGCAAATTCGTTGCAAAGAATTAAAATTCTTGGTAGCAAGTCGTTATGCATCAATCACTAACGAAATTTATAACGGTTACAAAGCTCTTGAAAGATACTTTGAAGAAATTTCAAAGTTCTACTCTCCCGTTTGTTAGATTATTCATACATATTTAACATTTAGTAATAAACAGGCAATTTTGAATATTTAGGCGTTTTTGTATAGCAGGAAGGTAGTAATGCAAGTAGCGCCAATCATATCAAATATAAGCGGAAATTATGATAATACCCAATGTAAACCTGCATTTGGGCACGGTAATAGTGCAAAAAAAGAAAACAATTACACCACAGGGCAAAAGACAATAGTCGGAATTACAACAGCAATGGGGGTCGCAGCAAGCTTAGCATTCTTAGCCAAAAAAGCAGGCTGCTCACTTAAACCTTCAAAGATGTTTTCTGACATAAAAAATTCGTACTTAGCAAAAGTTCAATATCACGATAAAGAAGTTATCACATTGGGCATAGGCTCTTGCTTAGGCGGGCTAGCTGGTGGTTACCTTGTCGATAAAGATGCCGAAAACAGGAAGGCTAAAAGAAGAGAAGCTGTAATGCAAGTTGGGAACGTATCTATTCCAATTCTAACAGTTGAAGGTTTTGCTAACATCGGCAAAAAATGGGGAAAAACAGCAAAAAGTTTGTTCGCAATAAGCGGAATATTTGTCGGTGTATACATAGCAAATATTCTTATGAATTTATTCTCAAACGCATTATTTAAAAGTAAAACCGGCGAACGTGGTGTTAAAGCAACAGACTTTTCTGCCCATTTGGATGATGCAGTCGTAGCTGCATCTTATATTTCAGATGCAAAAATTGTTCAATACATATCAAGAATCATTCCATTGGCTTTAATGTTTGCCGGAAATGAAGTCGCAATGAAAACTAAAGATTAATTTCACATAACAAAAAAGACGGGGTTTTTAACCTCGTCTTTTTTGTATAATATGTATTTCTTAAACTAAACCAAGTGCTTTTCTATACCAAGAAAAAGACTCTAACTCAGAACCATTGAATGTTGTTTTTACCTGTTGCATTTTAAGGTATTTTTCAAATTCATCATTGAACGCAGATTTAACTGTTTTTTTAATTTCTCTGGTTGTGGTAACGCTCATGCCGTTTCCTCCTATATTATAAAGTAACACACTTGTTATATATTATCGCCCAAAGGCTGGTTTTTACAGTTAAACTACACTACTACGACTGATATTTTATCATAAAATTATAGAACTCGCAACGGATTTGTAACGAAATATTATCGAATTTCAGTAAAATCATCCTACAGAGCTACTCCACATTAATACTTTTTAGTGACAATTGATTTTCACTAAAGTTTGAGGTATCGTAAATAGGTAAGAGCTAATTGGGAGTATTAGGGATGTATAATGTTGCAATCATAGGTGCCGGTCCTGCCGGAATTTTTTCTGCGTTGGAAATAGTCAAACTTCGTCCGGAATGGAAAGTTATTTTAATAGAAAAAGGACAAAAAATTGAAAAGAGAAAATGTCCAATCAGAGAAGGTTCACCTAAGTGCGTCAACTGTAAACGTTGCGGTCTCTTATGCGGATGGGGCGGCGCCGGAGCTTTTTCAGACGGCAAACTAACCCTTACGCCGGATGTCGGCGGACACTTGGTTGATTATATGTCCAGAGAAAAAGTTGAAGAATACATCGACTACGCAGACAAATTGTACTTGGAACACGGAGCAACTGATGAAGTATTCGGTACAAACATGGATGTGTTTAGAGAAATTGAACGAGAAGCCGCTCTCGCTGAATTGAAGCTCGTTCATTCTCCTGTAAGACATTTGGGTACAGAAAGAAGCCTCGATGTCTTAAAACATATGCAAGACTTCTTAGATGAAAGAATTACTATCTTGAATAATGTCTCCGCACAAACTCTTATTGTTGAGTGTGAACAAGTTAAGGGCATTGTCCTTGATAACGGTGATACAATTCGTGCAGAATACACAATTATTGCTCCGGGAAGAGAAGGCGCTGATTGGCTTACACACGAGTTTGCAAAAAATAAAATCGGAATGGTAAACAACGCTGTCGATGTCGGGGTTAGAGTAGAATTGCCTGCGCCGGTATTTGCACCACTTACAGATAAGTTGTATGAGTCAAAACTTGTTTATTACTCCCCAACATTCGGAGATGAAGTCAGAACCTTCTGTATGAATCCTAACGGAGAAGTCGTACAGGAAAATTATAACGGTATCGCCACTGTTAACGGTCACAGCTATGCTAACATCAAGACTAAAAACACAAACTTTGCACTTCTAGTAAGTAAAAAATTCACAGAACCGTTCAAAGAACCTATTGCGTACGGTCAACATATCGCAAGCCTTGCGAATATGCTTGCAGGAGGAATTCTCGTACAAAGATTTGGAGACTTGCTTGAAGGCAGACGTTCGACACCGGACAGAATAAAATCAAGCATAATTGAACCGACGCTTACGTGCGCAACCCCTGGGGATTTGAGTTTGGTAATCCCTTACAGACAGATGAAAAGCATTATTGAAATGTTGTTTGCTTTAGACAAAATTGCTCCGGGAACAGCTTCCAGATATACGCTTCTTTACGGTATCGAAGTTAAGTTCTACTCTGCAAGAGTAAAATTAACAAACGAACTTGAAACCGAAGGAGTTAAAAACTTGTTCACAATCGGTGATGGAGCCGGCGTAACCAGAGGTTTAATCCAAGCTTCCGCTTCCGGTGTATATGTTGCACAAACTATCTGCAAACGGGGGTAGGGGTAAATGTATTTGGCCTGTTGGTTGCCCCTACTAGCTTGTTGTCCTCAGAAAACGGGGGTAGGGGTAAATGTATCTAGTTGGTAGATGAAAACTACTGGCTTGTTGTCCTCCGAAAACGGGGGTAGGGGTAAATGTATTTGGTTGGTAGGTGGAAACTACTGGCTTGGTGTCCTCCGGAAACGGGAGTAGGGGTAAATGTATTTGGTTGGTAGGTGGAAACTACTGGCTTGGTGCGTTTGAGTGACCAAGTGATTAAGTGAACAGGTGACCAAGAATTTATTGATGCGGTAAATCTTTGATTTACCGCATCCTACTACTACAAAGTTCTGTCTTCAAAACATAAAATTGAGGGGTTAAAAGAACAAGTACAAGTAAACATCCAAAGATACAAAGAAAATTAATTCGGATTTTTTCTATACTCTGTAGGATGACTCTCTATATATTTGTATGTCGGACCTATTACATATTTTGTGTAATTTGCATGTGAGCAAGAGCATTCACCCTCATCTACCATTCTCCAATAGTTATCCTTTAGGCTTTTTACATAATTTTCAAATTCAGAAACGTCATAATAGTTCGGTTTGTAATCCGGATTGTAACCCGGAGCGGAAAACGCAGGCATTGAAACAAACAATAATAACAATAAAATAACAAATTTTTTCATAATAAAATCGTTCCTTTACTTATTATAACGATTTTTTTTGAAAAAGGTTCATTTTTATAAGTGACCAAGAATTTATCATATAATATTGCCGTCATTGCGAGGGACGCAGTGACGTGGCAATCCAGAAATTTCAGATACTTGCCCATATAAAAGAAAAGTTTGCGATTGTTCGTCGCAAACATTAAATAAACACGAGGATATTAAGAGAGAGTATAAAAAGAGGGGTAAATGACGTGGCTTAAATTAAGACTTCAAGCTCATTGTCAATTATCTATATTTTGAATTTCCTATCTTTCCTTTTTACTTACATTTATATAAAGTTTTTCTTGTTTGAAGAATTGCCTTTTT
>CAKVMU010000048.1 GCA_934773085.1 uncultured Candidatus Melainabacteria bacterium | reverse complement strand
GCCGTATACATTTCAAGAGAAAAAGGATTAAGAAATGTTAAGCAATACACAACTTTTTTAATTGGTTGTGGATTAGGCACGAATTTAGCTTCAACACTGTTTTTTAAACGAATTATTCACAAGTTACAAAAAGAAACTGTGCCCGTAGTGATTGATGCTGACGGTCTGAATATCTTAAGTAAATCTAATCTAAAACTGCCTAAAAATACGGTTATCACACCTCATCCACTTGAAGCTGCAAGATTATTGGGTAAAAATTTGGAAGATGTTTTGAGCGACTTAGAATGCAGTGCAAAAGACTTGAGCAAAAAATATCAATGCACGGTGGTTCTAAAAACACACAGAACAATTATTTGCAAAGGGGAAGAAATATTCATTAACCAACACGGGAACTCTGCATTGGCAAAAGCCGGAACAGGAGATGTTCTTGCGGGAATCATTGCCGGATTGCTGGCACAAAAAATGGAAATACTTGAAGCTGCAAAACTCGGAGTTTACCTTCATTCAAGAGCAGGCGAACTTGCTGCAGAAGAACTCAGCGAATACTCAACTTTAGCATCCGATATTCCTAATTATTTGTCTTGCGCTATTAAAGAGCTGACTACTCAAATTTAATTCTGCCGGTTTGATTAATTACAACCGGTTTACCCATCTCTTTAATATACTGACAAGTCATTATATCTTTATCATACGGATAAATCTCAAGACATTCTTCCGGTGTCGCAAGGATTGGATAATCAGAACCTGCTGACATCATGTACTCGTCTGTTACAAGTCTGTACATTTTATCTTCTCTCGGATTATCAATATCTATAGGGATTTCGTTACCGTTTTTGTCTACAAAACTTGCACCTGTCAACTTACCTTCTTTTTCGTTAACGCTGTATGTTAATCCTGAAACAGCTAACAATCCTGGTTTATAACCATGACTTGCATAAGAAGTTTTTGTTGAATCCTTTAACAAATCTACAATCGCTTTTTCAGAAACATTCGCCACTGAGATTCTGTCGAAAAACGGTGCGATGTCTTTTATGTCTCTTGAGTCAATTACTCCTTGGTGGAAGAAGTTACGGATACCGCTGTTATTCCACACTGCAACATCAGAATTTGTGATATATTTCATCGCATCACATACAAAATTTGCATGCGGATTTTCTTCTATCAATGTTTTTGGTGGCGGCGGAGCATCTTTAATATATCCTATTTTCTCCGGCTTGCCCATTATTTCATCAAAAATGTATTGGTTTATCATATTTTTGTAAAACAATCTTGTTTCACCCAAATTATTTTGAGCCTTTGTTATGACCCCGTTTTTATCAAAAGTTAGGTTCAGCAGTCCAAAATAGTTTCCATCTCTGCCGGCTTCCGTTTCAATAACAGGTTCTCCTGATTTTGAATAGAAGAAGTTTTCACCTTCTTTAATATCTTTTACTAATTCGTGGGTATGACCACCAATTATAACGTCAATGCCGTCTGTGTTTTCTGCAACTTCTTTATCTCTTTTGTGACCCAAATGCGAAAGCAGAACTATCTTATTAATTCCCTTTTCCTTTAAATCGTCAATCTCATCTTGTATATCTTTAATCGTTTCGTCAAGGTTGTCCACATAGCAATCTTTGTGATAAGCCTGGTGAGTCAATCTGTCAAACATATCAATAGGAGAAGCCCCGATTAAACCAATTTTTTCGCCTTTGACTTCAACAACTGTTGAACTTTTTACTTCTTTATCAATTGCTGCTCTTCCGTAGTCTTCCAAGTTATCTTCCATTTCTTCCCATTTATCAGATTTGTGGAAGTTCGCAGCCAAAACGGTTGTATCCATATTTTTCATAGTATCCAAGAAATCAGCTTGAGTAGTGTCAATTTCGTGATTTCCCAGAGCTGTCGCTTTAATACCGGCAATGTTTAAAAATTTAGCAGTTGCTCTGTGAACAGCTTTATTTTTCTCATCCCCGATATCATTGTCACCGGCTGAAAGCTTCAAATCACCTTTCAAACCGGAAAGGATACGCATCATATTGTTTGTCTGTCCATGCGTATCATTCACATACCCTATGGACATCTCAAACGAATCATTCGGAATCGGCGCTGTCGGCTGATTAAAAGACTTATTGTCATTACTTTTGAAAGTTATTTTCGGAATATTTACATTGATTTTTGGTATATTAAAGTTCATAGCAACCCCTTTTTACACCAATATTAAAACCCTGCAAAATAAAAATTGCCCTTTATACTCAAATATTTACAATAATTTACATAGAGAGACATGTCAAAGCCTTGCGTAAAATTTCTTCCGGATTGTTGGAGTCTTCCAATGACGATGCGACTTTTGCTAACGCATCATCAATTTCTTTATTTTCATACCCCAAAGAAAGCAAAATTGCTTGAGCATCTGATATCGCCTGATTTTGTGGCAAAGTAACTGATGATTTTGGAAGCTCTGTTTTCATAAGTTTATCTTTCAATTCAAGAATAATTTTCTGAGCAAGTTTTGGTCCTACGCCTTTTGCACGAGTTAGCTCTTTGAAATTTCCGTCAATGACAAAGGATATCAAATCACATGCATCAAATTCATTAAGTAACGCAAGCGCCATCTTTGCACCCACTCCGGAGACAGAAAGAAGAATTTGAAAAATATCACGAGTCTCTTTGTTTAAGAAACCATAGAGAGCCATCGTATCTTCTCGGTGAATAAGATTCACATAAAATTTTTGCGCATCTTCGCTAGTCAATGTGGAAACAAAATCCCGTTCGGTAACTTCTAACAAATAACCGACACCTGCTACTTCTACAGTAAAGAAAGAACCTTTTGAAGTCTTTCTTTTATCGGTTAAAATCCCTTTAAAATAATCAAACATAATCCAACAAATCTCCAAGAAGTATTATATAATAAAACTTGATTAAAAAAAACTCTTTACAATGAGATATGTTTTGGTTATTATAGATTTGCAACCGAAAGAAACACTTCGGAGGAGTGCCAGAGCGGTTGATTGGAGCGGTCTTGAAAACCGTCGAACGTGCGAGCGTTCCGTGGGTTCGAATCCCACCTCCTCCTCCATTTAGAATCCTGAAACTATTGATGTTTCAGGATTTTTTAATTTTGTTATGTCCATCCTGTATCCATCAATAAGCAGTAGAAAAGCGTAGGGTGGGAAAAGCTTACGCTTTTCCCACCCTACGCTCTATTATTATGTTTCCGACAGGAGACTCCTAAGTTGTTTTATAATACATTTCGGCAAATCTCCTTTTTGCAAAATTCGCAAAACACAGCTCGTGTGCATACATTTGTTACAACGAATCTAGTAATCAGAAAAACTGAAGAAATCACCGAATTCATCCTCCGGCATCTCATTTATTTTGTTGACTATTTCGCCATTACCTGCTGTATAAACAAAGTTTAGGTATTGATTTTTTCTTGCATTATAAATTGGTTTGAAATTAGAACGGAACATTCCTTTAAGAGATGCTGCATCCACTTCAATGTTTTTTCTGCCGTTTGCGTGAATCGTATACAATACCTTGCCTGCTAATGTTGACTTCTTATCTGTCATAGAAAATCCGCTGAATGTTACAGGAACAATACAAACCACCTCATTTATATCCTTATCAACACTTTCTACCATTGCTTTTGATGTGTCATATTCAGCTTTTATGTCACTCTCATTACCTAACTCATAGAGTTTTGCAAATTCGCACCATTGGTCTTCTTCTGTTAGTGAATCGCCAAACGCTATAGTATAATTATCGCCATCTTTCTTCACCAAAAAATTGTCCGCAGCTTCTGCCAAGTCAGCAATATTCTTTTCTTTTAATATTTTTAGAGCTTTGCTGTTATCACATTTAACAACTTCATCCTTTGTCGCAATACTATAAATCCCGATGCCTAATACCACAACAACCAATAAACCTGACAATACCCATACATACTTGGTTTTCATAAAATTCAAAAATTCATTCATATATTAACTCCTTTTGACGATATAGTATCATAAAATCAGGTTATTAGTATCTTATTTTATCGCATTTTTTGCATACTTAAGCATAAAGAATCCGGAATTTTCAAACTCTTTTTTCTCATTGCAATAAGAAAATCCATATTTTTCATAAAATTTTATAGCTTTTTCATTTTTGTCTAATACATAAAGAGAAACCGGATATCCTTGTGCAAAAATTTCATCCAAAATTTTTGTTCCCAAACCTTGATGCTGAAAAAACCAATCAACATAAAAATCGCTAATCTCAATTTCACCGTCTTTTAACCAATATTTGACAATCGCTTTTACAATTCCGTCATCATACACATACAAATCATCCAAGCCATGCGGTTTTGCATATTCCTCCGCTTCACTCATGACCTGCATAACATTAAATGATACGTGGTCATTATTAAATATCGGACGATAAGTAACCCGTTTTGTGAATATTATAATCTCTGCAATTCTTGGTATATCTTTTTGTTCTGCTTTTCTTAACATTGTCACCTTCCTAAAACTTCCTATATAAAAAGAATTATACTCCAATATCATTGAAATAAAAATGCTTTTATGATATGAAAGAGAAGTAGAAATCAACAACTTGTTTTCTTTATGTGTGTATTTATTTATAGAAAGGGGAATCATGAGAGTTCTTAGTGTTTCTTCTGCGCCCGTCAATGGCTCGGAAGTAAATTTTGGAAAAAGTTTCGTAACTTTATCTGAAAAAAATTTGGGACGTAAAATCGCAACTAACGTTGTCGACACATTCAACGGTAAAACATTACCGGAATTGCAAAAGACTTTAAAGGCAGAATCAGCTGCTATTATTGCAGCAGCAGGTGCAGGAGCTGTTATTGCGCAGCCGGAAGATTTTAAAAATAACGTTAATTTCTTCACACTTGCAGCCGGCTCCGGAAGCAGATTCCGTGAACTTGCTCAAACTGTAGGTGATTACAATAAAATCAGCCTTCCGTTCAAAATCGACGAAAATGAGAATCTGCATATGTTAGACTTCGCTATGACAATGGGCAAATACTTTATCGGAGATGAAGGTGTTAACAAAATTATCGCAGCTCAGCCATCCGGTTCATTTGGAGACATCGTTCAACACTATCTTGCGGGGAATCCTATTAAAGATACCGTTGTATGCTGCGGAGATAACGTTTTTGGTGGCAAAGGTTCCGACATAATGGAATTTTTCACAAAAACAATCAACAATCCAAACAAACATGTTGCTCTCGTTGGAGTTGGAAGAACTCCTGAGGAAGTAGCTAACCGATTTGGAGTTTTAGAAGCTGAAGGTTCAATTAACACTCCGGCTCTTAAGCTCAAAGGCTTCAGTGAAAAACCTCCAATAGAAAAAGCTCAAGAAATTGCAATTGATGGCAAAAACATTGCAAACACAGGACTTTTCTATTTAAGCAAAGAAGCTATGACAAACCTCATTGATGAAATTAAAGGCGGAACAAACAACATTAAGAAAAACGACACAGAATTATATGACTTTGCGAATGCGGTAAAATATGTTCATAGCAAACTCGGTGATTGGTTCGGAATCAGCCCATTAGAAGGTGCTGACGTAAAAGTTATTGATAAATGGGAAGATGTTGGTGAGCCAAAAGCTTTATACAGCTTTGCTGATGAAGTTAAAAACGGACAATTCCTGTACAACTTCCCGAAAAACATGGCTGAAAAAATCCAAAATGCGTTCAAAGAAAGAATCCATTTGGATGCAGAAAAACCTTACATTGTTTTCTCGGATTCAGCAAATGTCTCACAAGAAAAAATTAATAACTCAAAAACCGTCGACGGTGTAAACATCGTTGTATAGGTTAAGCTAAAAGAACCGAGGGGCGCAGCGTTTATAAAAACGCTGCGCCCCTCGCTATAAGCCTTTTAGCGAATCATGCAATAAAAAACTAGCCAAGCAGGCAATTGTATCTGCCTTAGAAAAATAGTACAGTTGAACTAATCGTTAGGTTTTTATATGATAAATTTAGCAGGCAATGAACATTTATTAAACGCAATACTGGAATATTGTGCTGATATTATAACTGTTAAAGACTTAAACTTAAATTATGTTGCATTTAACAGAGCATTTTTAAAACATATTGGCGCTACAAATATTACTGAAATAATAGGCAAATCTATTTATGAAATAATTCCGCAAGAATGCTGCAAAATCATTGTTGACAACGTAAAACGTGTCATTTCTGAATTAAAACCTCACACATATACATTTGTACTTGAAAGAAATGGTGCAGCAAGAATTGTAAAACAAACCGCAACACCTATAATTAGGGATGGAGAACTTAAAAACATTCTTATGGTCTCATCTGATGTTACAAATGAAGAAAACCTAAAAGCTAAACTTATTGATAAAAATTATCAATTTAACACACTTATAGAAAATTTACCCTTTATAGTTTATATGAAAGATACAGACAGGAACTTAATTGTAGCGACACAGAAATCGAGAGATTTTATATATAAAGGAATTGATAATTTCTCTACTAAAGATATCCAATTAAACATGATAGATGCCGAAGCCGAAACCGCAAATGAAGACAATTACGTACTTCAAAATAAGAAACATCTTGAAAAAGAAAAGTCTGTAATTGATCTTAACGGAAAAACACATTGGTATAAAGTTCACAAAGCTCCTATTCTAACCGAAACAAATGACATAACCGGATTAGTTACGATTGCAAAAAATATAGATGCAGAGAAACGATTGGAGATGCAAAAAAATCTTTTCTTGGCAACACTGTCACACGACCTAAAGAACCCACTTCAAGCACAAATAAGTTCTTTAGAAATGCTTTACAAACAGCTTGCAGGCAAAGTAAATGATGAACAAAAAGAGATTTTAGAGTTAATCATTGAATCTTCAAAATATATGCGCTCTATGCTCTGCACTTTGATGAAAACTTGCAAAGAAAGCAATGGTGCAATTCAACTCAGTCGGACGAATTTTGATATCAAAAAACTTATTCTGCATTCGGTAAAGGAGATTCGTGAACTTGCCGCAAACAAAAACATTAAAATAGTGATAAATGCAGATGCTGATAAGTACATAATATTTGCTGATGAAATTCAAATGCGAAGAGTTATCGGCAATATGCTTAACAACGCTGTTAACTACGCATTTGAAAACACACAAATTAATGTAAATCTTGAGTTTAAAAATAACAATTTTCACCTGAGTTTTGAGAACAAGAGCGATATTATTCCGGATGATTTACACAGACATATTTTTGACAAATATGTCTGCGGAGAAAAACTTCAAAATAACGCTCAAATCGGTTTAGGATTGTATTTTTGCAGAAAAGTTATTGAAGCCCACGAAGGACAGATAGAATTATATACAAACGGGAACACCAATAAATTTGAAATAACAATGCCTTGCATAAATGAAGATTCTGCTTTAATTTCAGAAATCGTTCTCTAATTATTTATGCTACCATATATCAAAGAGGTGATGTATGGAATTCAAGATTCGTAAATTAAAAGAAAATGACAGATGCGAGATTCTTTCAATGATGGAAGATTTTTATTCAAGCGAAGCGGTCTTCACTAACGGAAGCAAAGAAATATTTACAGAAGACTTTGAGCAGTGCATAAATAACAGCCCTTATCTGGAAGGATATATTTTTAGTGACGATTCTATAACTGCAGGGTACGCAATGATTGCTAAAAGTTTTTCTACAGAATTCGGAAAACCGTGTATTTGGCTGGAAGATTTGTATTTAAAATCGGAATACAGGGGCTTTGGCATAATACCAAAATTTATACAATACATTGAATCTCTACATCCCGATTCTGTTTTACGTTTAGAAGCTGAAAAAGAAAACATTCACGCTCTTCATGTCTACAAAAAAAACGGTTTTACAGTCCTTCCGTACTTAGAACTTATAAAAAATTAAAGCCCCGCAATCCAATTTTTAACATCAGCTTCAAACGCAGTATGTTCGTAGTTTGTTAATCTCTTGTAAATATCCCATATAATAGTTACTCTCAGTCAAGAGGTGTGCTTATTTAAACATTGACATCATAACTCTTATATGGGATATTTTAATTAAGCCAAGGGGCAAAGGAGAATGTGCATGAAGGTTTTATTGTTTAACAGCAGCTCTCACCAACAAGGCTGTACTTATACAGCTTTGAGCATTATTGCAAAAGCTCTTAATGAAGAAGGAATTGAAACTGAAATCATTCAATTATTCAATGCCGTAAAACATGATTGCACAGGATGTAGTGCTTGCAGAAAAATCGGACATTGCGTATTCCAAGATGACGAAATCAACCAAATTGTCCTAAAAGCAAAAGAAGCAGACGGATTTATTTTTGGTTCACCTGTTTATTACGCTCATCCGAGTGGCAGATTATTGTCCGCAATGGACAGACTGTTTTATTCTGGTTCATCTGCCTTCCGTAAAAAACCTGCTGCAGCAATAGTTTCCGCCAGAAGAGCCGGAACAACAGCCTCACTGGATGCGATAACCAAACATTTTTCAATAAATGAAATGCCGATAATTTCGTCAAACTACTGGAATATGGTGCACGGGGTTTCTGCGGAAGATGTTTTAAAAGACGAAGAAGGCTGCCAAATTATGCGGATTCTTGGCAAAAACATGGCTTGGATTCTTAAATGTATTGAAGCCGGAAAGGAAAACGGAATTAATCCTCCGATTACCGAAGGTAAAATCCATACAAACTTTATCAGATAATTATGAAAATACCTGCGATTCAAATATACAATTCCAATCAATTCTACAAACCGTTATCTTCAAACAAGACAGAAATAACAACTACTGACAACCGAAATTTTATCAGCATTTACAACACTTCCGGATTAAGTTTTGGAATCGCAAACTCTGGTAAGCTTAAAACCTTATTTACGTATGGTTTACCGTGTATGTACACCGGTATAGACATGATAGACCCTAAAAGAGTACAAAAAATAGTTAAATCCGGACAATTCCGAGGTTCATCAGAAAAAGCTCTTGCGGCGATGAAACCTTTTGAAAATATGATTACCGATGTTGAAAAAAAGGTCTATAAAATCATAAAAACACAAAGTGAACTTTCTCCGGAGCTGAATTTCAAAGAAATATTGGATAAAGTTGCTCCGACGTATAAAAAAAGTTTGAGAAAAAAACAGGCAGTTATTTTCAAAGAACTTTTGGAAAACGCTAAAGAACTTCCGGAAAATTACAGCAACAACTTTAATCTTTTGATGCAAGAAACAAATAATAAACTTAAAGATAAACCAATTTGGACACCTTTCAGTTCTTTTGAATTCAAATACAAACTGAACAAAATCAATGATGATGTTAAAAAGAGAGGCGGATTCAAAGACCAAAGAGTCATGAAAAAAATGCTTTTAGAAGCAGAACGACTTACGGATGATACAACAGTTCAAACTGAAGAACATCAAAAAAATATAATGAATTTTCTTGGTATCATACTAAAAACATCAGTTCTAAAAGATGACGAACAACTTAACACTCTTATTGAGACATCAAAATCCAGATTAAACCACGAGAAAGTAAAAACACCTTTCAGTAGAAAATCTTTCATATACGATTTAACAAAACTTTTGAGCGATTTACCTGACCAAGATTTAGCGACAAAGCTTGTCACAACGGCAACAAAATTACCAACATCCAGAGAATCGACATCTGCTTACAT
>CAKVMU010000047.1 GCA_934773085.1 uncultured Candidatus Melainabacteria bacterium | reverse complement strand
CTCGAGCAGGCGCTTGAGGCGGTTGTTGCGGTTGATGACGCGGCGGTACAGGTCGTTCAGGTCGGAGGTCGCAAAGCGGCCGCCGTCCAGCTGAACCATCGGGCGCAGATCGGGCGGAATGACAGGCAGGACATCCATAATCATCCACGTAGGGTCAGTTTCTGAAGAAATTAAAGAATCAAGAAGTCTTAATTTCTTAATTAACTTACCTTTTCTTTGAACTGAAGTTACACCATTTGAAAGTTCAGTTCTGATTTCTTCAGCCAATTCTTTTACATTGATTTCACTAAGAAGTTTTTTGATAGCTTCTGCACCGATACCAACTTCGAGCTTTGACTCTTCGTTTTCCATTATAAAGTCTTCGTATTCTTCTTCAGAAAGCAATTGCAATTTCTTGAAAGGACTATCAGCAGGATCAATTACAACATAATTGTTGAAATAGATAACTTGTTCAAGATCTTTCAAAGTCATATCAAGCAATAAGCCTAAGTATGAAGGAATACCTTTTAAGAACCAGATATGAGAAACAGGAGCTGCAAGAGCAATGTGTCCCATTCTGTGACGTCTTACTTTAGAATCAGTAACCTCAACACCGCATCTTTCGCAGATAATACCTTTATGACGAACTCTTTTGTACTTACCGCAATAGCATTCCCAGTCCTTTGTTGGTCCGAAAATTCTTTCGCAGAACAAACCGTCACGTTCAGGTTTCAAGGTTCTGTAGTTAATTGTTTCAGGTTTTGTAACCTCACCGTATGACCACTTCAAAATTCTTTCAGGTGAAGCGATGCTTATACGTATATAATCAAAATAATCAATACTTGTAGACAATTTTAATTCTCCTTATATTTCACCTAGTGTTGTAGAAGTTTCAAAGAAATTGATATTCAACAACTCTGAATCTATATCTGATAACGTTCTTTTTGGAGCAGATTTTCTTAAATCGTCCATATCTGTCATCAAATCAACTTCAACACCATTTTTCTTCGCAACTGTAATATCAAGTCCGATACTCTGCAATTCTCTTACAAGTACCTTGAATGATTCCGGAATACCAGGTCTTGGGATGTTATCACCCTTAACGATTGATTCATAAGCTCTGTTTCTTCCGTTAACATCGTCTGACTTAATAGTAAGCATTTCTTGAAGAGTATAAGCCGCACCGTATGCTTCCAGTGCCCAAACTTCCATTTCACCGAATCTCTGTCCGCCGAACTGAGCCTTACCACCAAGAGGTTGTTGTGTAACTAATGAGTAAGGACCTGTTGAACGTGCGTGGATCTTATCATCAACAAGGTGGACAAGTTTCAGAATATATGACAAACCAACTGCGATAGGTTCATCAAACGGTTCACCGGTTCTACCATCAATAAGGTAAACTTTACCGTCTTCTCTAACCCAATCACAACCTGATTCTTTGATACCTCTTAAGAGTTCAGCCTTTGTAGCGATTTCTGATTGGTTGTCACCATATCTTTCATCGAATGAAGGTGCCTCATAGTGTTCTTTTGTCAAGTATGCAGCCAAACCTAACAAGCATTCATAAGTCTGACCAACGTTCATACGGGAAGGAACACCAAGTGGGTTCAATACGATATCTACCGGAGTACCATCAGGCAAGAACGGCATATCTTCCTTAGGTAAGATTCTTGAAACAATACCTTTGTTACCGTGACGACCTGAAAGTTTATCACCAACAGATACCTTACGTTTTTGAGCGATATAAACTCTGATTACTGTATTTGCTCCAGGTGGCAATTCATCGCCTTTTTCTCTGTCAAATACTTTAACATCAAGTACTCTACCGCCTTCACCGTGAGGAACTCTCAATGAATTATCTTTAACATCTCTTGCTTTTTCTGCAAAGATTGCTCTCAAAAGTTTTTCTTCAGGCGGATGTTCTGATTCACCCTTCGGAGTAACTTTACCAACAAGGATATCATCTGCATAAACTCTTGCACCGATACGAACAATACCTCTTTCATCCAAGTGTCTCAAAGCTTCTTCAGAAACATTCGGAATTTCACGAGTAATTTCTTCCGGTCCAAGTTTTGTTTGTCTTGCATCAATTTCTAATTTTTCAATGTGAACTGATGTGAATATATCATCATGTACGCATCTTTCAGAAAGAAGAATCGCATCTTCGAAGTTATATCCTTCCCAAGGCATATATGCAACTAAGATGTTTTTACCGATTGAAAGTTCACCACAACTTGTTGAAGCACCATCAGCAATTACATCTCCTGCTTTAACCTTATCACCTTCGTTTACGATAGGTTTTTGGTTAATACAAGTATCTTGGTTTGAACGTACATATTTCATTAATGTATGTAAATGTTGTTTTCCAGACTGATCAGTAATAACAATTTCTTCACCTGTTACACGGGAAACAACACCGTCAACTCTTGCACATACAACCATACCAGAGTCTTTTGCAACTCTTCTTTCCATACCGGTACCAACAACAGGTCTTTCAGTAATAAGAAGAGGTACTGACTGACGTTGCATGTTTGATCCCATCAATGCACGGTTAGCATCATCGTGTTCTATAAACGGAATCATTGATGTCGCAACAGAAATAATCTGAATAGGACATACACCAACAAAGTCAACTTTTGAAGAATCACTCATTACGAATTCTGATCTGTAACGAACCGGAACTTGCGAATCTTTAAATGTTTTATCCTTATTCAATTGAACGTCTGCCGGAGCGCAACGGTAGTTTTCATCTTCATCAGCTGTCATATAAACAACTTCGTCAGTTACTACACCGTCTTTTACAACGAAGAATGGAGATTCAATAAATCCATAGTCATTAACTCTTGCGTGAGTTGCTAATGAACCAATCAAACCTGCGTTCGGACCTTCCGGTGTTTCAATCGGACAAATACGTCCATAGTGTGAAGGGTGGATGTCACGAACAGCAAAACCAGCTCTTTCTCTTTGTAAACCGCCAGGTCCAAGAGCTGAAATACGTCTTTTGTGAGTCAATTCAGCCAATGGGTTGATTTGGTCCATGAACTGTGACAACTGAGACGAACCAAAGAATTCCTTCAAAGAAGCAACCAAAGGTTTAGTATTTAACAAGTTCAACGGAGTTAAAGTTTCTGAATCTTGAAGAGTCATTCTTTCTTTAACAATTCTTTCAATTCTTGAAAGACCAACTCTGAATTGGTTTTGAAGAAGTTCACCAACTGAACGGATTCTTCTGTTACCCAAGTGGTCGATATCATCCAATGAACCTTCATCATAAGTTAAGTTAATCAAGTATTCAATTGAAGCAACAATATCTTGAACTGTCAATGTTCTTTGGTTCTTAGGAATATTCAAGTTCAATTTCTTGTTCAATTTATAACGACCAACACGACCGATATCGTATTTCTTATCATCAAAGAATCTTGATTCAAGAATTTGACGTCCGCCTTGAGCAGATGCAGGGTCACCCGGTCTTAATTTTTTGTACAAATCAATCAATGCATCATCTGTAGTTTCTGTTGTATCTTTATCCAAAGTCTTTTTCAAGAATTCAAAGTGAGTGAATAAAGATTCCATTTCAGACACTGTGATGCCCATTGCTTTCAACAATGTTGTAGCAAGGATTTTTCTGTTTTTATCAATCTTGACGTAAATCAAGTCGTTAGAGTCTGTTTCAATCTTCAACCAAGCACCACGGTTAGGAATCATGGTTGCGTTGTAAAGTCTTTTACCGGTTGGAGAGATTTCTCTCTTGAAATAAACACCTGGAGAACGAACAATCTGAGAAACGATTACACGTTCTGCACCGTTAACAATGAAAGTACCTTTGTCAGTCATTGTAGGTATATCGCCAATGTAAACTTCTTGTTCCTTGATTTCACCGCTATCACGGTTAACAAGTCTAACCATTACACGAAGTTGTTTTGCATAAGTTGCATCGTGAATACGAGCTTCTTCAACTGTGTATTTTGCATTATCGAACGTGTAGTTAGGAAGGAAATGCAATTCCAATCTTCCTGTGTAATCCTTAACAGGAGAGAAAGCTAAAAGCTCTTCTTTAAGCCCTTCTTTCAAAAACCATTCAAATGATTTTTTCTGCACGTCAATTAAATCCGGTAAATCGTCCAAACGAGTATTAGGTATACCCATTGGCGTTACTCTTTTTGCATATTTTGTCGACATTAATTCACCTCATCTATTCTAATGATGTACGCACTACTTATTTAAATTTTATATTTTAAATTTTTCTATTTTAATTTCGGACATAATTATCCCATATACATGAAACCATGTTATACCATCGTACAACATCAATATAACGAGTCAAGTTAATAAGGGTATAACTTACAATTTTTCAAGGGGCATGTTTACAAAAATTTACAATTAGGGGCAAATGCAGGGGTTGGTTGGTGGGAATTACTGGATGGATTGGTTTAGTTGAAGAATTGAAGAATTGAAGAGTTGAAGAGTTGAAGAGTTGAAGAGTTGAAGAGTTGAAGAGTTGAAGAGTTGAAGAGTTTGTTATTACCTTCTCCCGTCGGGAGAAGGCTAGGATGAGGGGACAGTCTGTCGTTTTTACATGCAAATCGACACCTCACCCTTAATCCCTCTCCTGCTAGGAGAGGGAAATTTCCACCTACCAGCCATATACATTTACCCCTTTACCCCTTTACCCCTTTACCCCTGCTGAAGCAAGTTCGGCATGACAGTATAAAAATATATTAAATACTTATTTATAGAAACGAGCAAATATCTTATCAATATTTTTGAGGTAATCTTTTTGGTCAAAACATTCGTTCAATTCTGACTCAGATAAAATGTTTTCGGACAGAATTCCTTCTTTAAAATGGCCGCCCTCAAGAGCTTTTAGCGCATGCTTTTGCACAATTCGATACGCATCTTCTCTTGAATATCCTTTTTCAACCAATTTTAATAAAACCTTTTGAGAATATACAACCCCACCATACAAATTTGCATTTTTCAGCATATTCTCTTTATGTACAACGAGATTTTCCATTACCAATTTAAAACGATGTAACATAAAATCAACCAAAATTAACGAATCAGGGAAAATAATTCTCTCCGCTGAAGAATGAGATATGTCACGCTCATGCCACAAATTTATATTTTCATATGCGGTCAACATATTTGAACGTACAACCCTCGCCAAACCACAAAGATTTTCGCACAAAACCGGATTTTTCTTATGTGGCATGGCAGAAGAACCTTTTTGATTTTTACCAAAACCCTCTTCAACTTCACGAACTTCAGTTTTTGCAAGGTGTCTAATTTCTGTCGCATATTTTTCAATCAAAGCAGCAATAACAGCCAGTTCTGACATAAACTTAGCGTGTCTGTCTCTCGAAATTATTTGTGTAGAAATTTGTGCAGGTTTTAATCCTAGGATATCACACGTAATTTTTTCAACCTCAACAGGAACATTACTATAGGTTCCTACAGGACCTGAGATTTGCCCGACAGAAATTTCATCGACAGCGCACTCAAAACTTTTCTTAGCACGATTGAGTTCGTCTAACCAATTCAGAAGTTTAAATCCGAATGTCATTACCTCGGCATGAACCCCGTGTGAACGACCAATACAAACTGTGTCTTTATACTCAAAAGCCATTTCCTTAACGACTCTTATTAAGTCATCCAACTCTTGCAAAATCAACTTTGACGAGTCTGAGATTTGGAGAGCAAATGCAGTGTCTATCACATCAGAACTGGTAAGTCCCATATGTATATATTTTGCATTTTCTTCACCAACTGTTTCATTAACATTCGTCAAAAACGCAATTACATCATGCTTTACTTCACTTTCAATTTCATCAATTCTCTGAACTGAAAAAGAAGCCTTTGATTTTATTTCATTTAAAGCTTTTTCAGGAATAGTACCTAATTTGCAATAAGCCTCACAAACCGCAAGTTCAACTTTTAAGTAATAATCGAACTTTACACTTATATCCCAAATTTTCTTAATTTCTTCTCGTGAATATCTATCAATCATAATGTGATTATACAATAAAAAAGGAAGACTCAACACCTTCCTTAATATCAAACTACTTAATTAAATTTTTCCAGTAAGTTTTTTCATTTTCAATAGCTTTTTTTCTAGCATCTTGTCTTGCTTGAGCATCCTTTTTAGCTTTTTCTAATTTAGCTTTGTCTGCTGCTTGCTTTGCTTGTGCATCTTTCTTAGCCTTTTCTAATTTAGCCTTGTCAGCCGCTTGTTTTGCTTGTGCATCTTTCTTTGCTTTTTCAAGAGCTGCTTTGTTAGCTTCATGTTTTTTTTGAAGTTCGGCCTTTTTAGCCGCATTAGCTTTTTGTTGTGCTTCTACTTTAGAATTAAAATTCTTTTCCTTTTGAGTAATAGGAGAAAGTTTTTTGTTTACATAATTTTCAATCTTTGATTCAGCAGCTGATGCAGAAAGAGTTGTTGCAAAAGCCATAAGTGTTAAAACGGTTAATAATTTTTTCATTTTAAGCTCCTTTCAGACTACAAGGAGAATTTTAAAATACTTTTTTTTATTTTTCAAGTATAATGTTAATATGAGTGTTGAATTATTGGGATTTAATGTAGATACATACAGCTTTAATGAAGCTATATCTTACGCAAAAAAATTAATAGACGGCAACAAGGTTTCGCAGGTTGTAACAATTAACCCCGAAATGTTTGAGACTGCGACAAAAGACAATGAATTTGCAGGGATTCTTAAAGAAGCGGAGATGGTAATTCCAGATGGGGTTGGTGTAAAAATTGCTCTTAAAATCAATGGCATGAATGTAGACAGAATTCCCGGAATTGATTTTGCGAGAAAACTTCTTGAGGAAGCTGCCGTAAACAATATTCCTGTTGCAATTGTCGGAGCAAAAGAAGAAGTTATAACAAAAGCTGTTGAAAATTTACAAAAAGAAATTAACGGACTTAATATCGTATACTACCACAACGGGTATTTTAATGATGATAGTGAGATTTATAATAGTCTTAAGGAAAAATCTCCAAAATTAATACTTATTGCTATGGGGTCTCCTAGACAAGAAAAATTTATTTATAACGCAAAAAAAGTATTAAGACCTGCTTTAATGGTAGGAATTGGAGGTAGCCTTGATGTTTGGTCAGGGACAATTAAAAGAGCTCCGAAAATTTTTCAAATAACAGGTACTGAATGGTTGTACAGAACAGTAACCCAACCTTCAAGATTCAAAAGGATTTTCCCGACATTGCCACTGTTTATAGTTAAGGCAATTAATTACAAATTTACAAAATAGAAAGGATTGTTCATGCTAAGCGTTGATGAGAAAAATAAGTTAAAAAGTTTTGCCCTTAACGTCAGAAGAGATATAGTTACAATGGTTCATGATGCAAAATCAGGACATCCGGGCGGTTCTTTGTCAGGTGCTGATATATTAACAGTCCTTTATGAAAAATGTTTAAATATACCTGCTGATTGGGATAAAAATCCAAATTTTGCCGGCAGAGACAGATTCATACTCTCAAAAGGACATGCATCCCCTCTGTTGTATTCAGTTCTGGCTGAACACGGCATGTTCCCGAAAAATGAATTAACAACATTCAGAAAAATTCATTCTAAATTACAAGGCCATCCTTCCAAAGGCTATGTTCCTGGGATTGAAGCATCTACAGGCTCTTTGGGGCAGGGGCTTGCTTTAGGCTGCGGCATTGCAATGGGATTAAAATTAGACAAGAACAACGCAAATGTTGTTGTATATATGGGAGATGGTGAACTACAGGAAGGTTCTTGTTGGGAAGCATTTATGCAAGCCGCTCACAGAAATTTGAACAATCTTATAGCAATAATTGACAGAAATAACCTTCAAATCGACGGTTGTACGGAAGATGTTATGTCAATCGGAAATGTTGCCGAAAAAATCAATGCTTTTGGCTGGGATGTAATTGAAATCGATGGGCATAATTTTGATGAAATTTTTGATGCTACAGAAAAAGCAAAATTAAGCAACAAGCCTTGTGCTATTGTTGCTCACACAATAAAAGGCAAAGGTGTTTCTTTTATGGAAAACAATGCCGGCTGGCATGGAAAAGCTCCTAATGACGAGCAGTTAGCGCAAGCATTAGAGGAGCTTAAATAATGGAAAAAACATGTCCTTTTTCAGAACGTAATTGCGACTCATCTTGCCCTTTGTATATTGAGCCGAATGATTTAAATGAATTTGTAACTGCTAGACTATCTTCAATCGGCGTTATGAGCAGAAAAGAGGGTGAGTGCTCACTTAAAATGTTAGCGCTTAGCCAAAGTCGCATGATTTTTGAAAACACTAATGCAAGAGGCTAAATGCTAGACTTTATGACTATCAGAAGCAGAAGATTCATCTTTATCTTCTGTTTTTTCGTTTTTAATAATATTTAATTCAGCTTCACGGGCTTTCAGCATTGCTTGCAAGACAGGATCTTCAACAGACTGTCTTTTTATATCTGCAAATACAGCTTTCAATTCTTCTTCATCCAAACCTTTTGGAGATTTCAAACAAACTACAACCTTATTTTTTCTGAATGTAAAATATGCAGCAATAAGGATACCCCAAAGGAGTACACCTTGAATCAAACCGATTGCCGGAATTGTTTCAATATATGATGCTGTAATATTCCAGAGGTGCATAGCCACCCATCCCGGAAAAACTATAAAGCCTGCAGCAAGACAGCAAACCACAACTCCGGCTATTATTAAACCTCTTATACCCCTTATCTGAATAACATTTAAATTATTTCTCATTTATTTTTCACCTATCAACTCAAGAAATTCATCTTCACTTAATATTATAACACCTAATTTCTCAGCTTTGTCCAATTTTGACCCCGGATTAGCTCCCGCTACTACATAAGAGGTGTTTTTAGAAACAGATGAAGATGTCTTACCTCCACGCATCTTAATCTTATCACCGGCTTCATCACGAGTCATAGTTGATAACGTACCTGTTAGCACAAATGTTTTTCCAAATAATTCGGATGTTCTGTTTTGCACATTGTTTTCAAACGTAAAACCTATTTTTTCAAAATCATCCAACATTTTAATATTATCTGAGTTATGAAAATATTCATAAATACTTAATGCAATTTTATCGCCAATGCCCTCAATTCTAGCTAATGCTTCAACACTTGCATTTTTTAAATTCTCAAGAGAGGATAATTCATTTACCAACAAATCTGCTGTTTCTTTGCCGACATGACGAATGGAAAGCGCAGTCACAAACCTTGATAATGGACGTTTTCGGCTTTCTTGGATTGAATTATACATATTATCAGCCGATTTATCCTTAACTAAATCCAACTTCAAGAAGTCTTCTTTCGATAAATTATAAAAATCAATCGGAGATTTTACTAAACCTAAAGCGTATAATTGCGATATTACAGATGGTCCAATATAATCAATATCCATTGCTTCTTTAGAAACCCAATATTCTAATCTTGCTTTAACAACAGAAGGACAATCGATGTTTTCGCAATACAGGTTAACTTCTCCTTCTTTCGTCACCAATTTGGAGTGACATTCCGGACACTCATTTGGCGGAATATAAGCAGGTAAACTTTCATGCTCAGGAGAATCTACAACTTTGATAACTTTTGGTATTATCTCCGCAGCTTTTTTAATCAGCACCCTGTCACCGATTCTAACATCCAAACGAGAAATTTCGTCGAAATTATGTAAACTCGCTCTGGATACAACACTACCCGCAAGATTAACCGGCTCCAAAACCGCAACCGGAGTAACTGCACCGGTTTTTCCAACACCAAGTTCAATATCAAGTAATTTCGTAGTAATTTCTTCCGGTGGAAACTTA
>CAKVMU010000046.1 GCA_934773085.1 uncultured Candidatus Melainabacteria bacterium | reverse complement strand
TCCTCTAACAACAAAACTTTTGCAGGGTCTTTTTCGTTCGAAATTTCTCCTCTTGCATTCACAATTATCTTGTCTAATTCGCTCATTTTCTTTGAATGTTCTTGTTTTAGCTGCTTTACCGCAGAAGACGAACTGACTATTTTTTGTAAATCCACAACGGCAATATTGTCTTCGGCAATCGCTGCTGACATAAAAATAACTGAAACCCCAAGCATCAAAAGCAAATTTCTTTTCATAATAAAACCCTCTCTGTTAAACTCTTTATAAATTCTTTGTTTGTCAAATTCAATCACCGCATATACCTAACCCGTACGGAGGAAAATTTAATTTTAAACATTGAAATGCATACTTATTTAAACTAAAATATTGTTATGCTTAGAGTAGTTATAACATTGTTTTTATTATTGAATATGATACCTTCTTTTGCAGCTTCGCAAGACAACGGACAAATCCGTGAAACATACAAATTGCGAGGTCAGGTTGAATATGATGATAATCCGGTTGAAACGATTTATCTTGATGAAAACATAGAAAGACCGCAGGTGAACATCCCAAAGCGCTCGTTGACCCTGCCCGTCGGGGTCTTGAACATAACGTCCAATTCCAATACTCCCAGAAGCGCACTAGCTCGAGCTATGGTCAACAGAAACAGCCTTAAGGATATCTTGCCTCTAAGTGGCAGTGTTTCTGAGCAAATGGGTGGCTTCTCTTACGGACAATCTTGGGAACAAGAGCTTTCATCAATTGCGCAAATGGAATATACTACAGCATTTTTCGTAAGATATGATACTCCGAAAGCCTTCTCTTTTACAACTTCAGTAAGACAGGCTTCTAACCAAGATGTGGGAACACAGTATAATACTTTGAGATTGTCTCCGGAATGGCATATTACTGACAAATTGACACTCAAAGATTCTTTCAGCAATTATTTGAACCAAACGAGAAACAAAAATGAGTTGACACTTGTCTACACTCCGGCACTGAAAAAATATGCCGAATCGTTAAAGTTTGAGCTGGGTGTCGCTCAATCTTATTACCAGAACGGTCAAAGAAGTTCATCTGTTAGTTTCTCTACAGATTTCAAGTTGTAATTAGTAACAAAATTTTATATAATTGGGATTATGGTGCGCTATAAACAAGACAGAAAAAGACCCAAAAGGGTTGTTAATAAAGAAGAGAAAGTGAACAGACCCAAGACTGCGGCTTCCAAAAGCTCAAGTTCCAGCGGGTTCTACTATTCATTTTTAACAATAGTTCTGCTTCTGTGTCTTGTGCAAATAACCATTAGCGCAGTTTTGAATGTTTCAAAAGTAATATCTTATAAAGCTAAGATTATTCAAATTACGAAAACAAGAGATTCAGCTCTCGCAATGAACGAACAGTTGAAAGACAGTATTAACAACTTTTCTAACGTTTCAGGTTTGGAAGCTATTGCGAGAAACAACTTGAAAATGTCTTCGGAAGACGAAGTACTTGTTATTATTAATACCCCGAAAGACGAAGATAAAGAAGAGAAAGAAAAACCAAAAAAATTAGGTTTTATAAAACATGATTAAACAATATATTAAAGAAGCTTTTATTCTTAAATCAAAGGGTTATTATAAACCCGCCATAGAGGCACTGGACAAGGCTCTTGAGATTGATAATACCAGTCCTGAGCTCTTGCTTGAGATTGCGGAATTGTACTATCTGATGGGAAAAGAAGAACGTGCGCTCAGTTATATAAAACAGGTTTTAGACACAAACCCTGCTCATATAGGGAGTTTGAAGCTTCTAAAAACTATATTTTTGAATAAAGGAGCGCTTGAAGAAGCAGAACAAACTGCAAAAAATATTTACTGCATATCAAAAGAGACAAATGATATTGTTGAAATTTTTTCAATTCTGAATAAAGAGAAAAAATATAACGAAATATTTGAATACAAGACTGATGACTGTTCTCCGGAAATTTTATACCAAAAAGCAAATGCAAAATTTTTCCTAAATGACATGGAATCAGCGGAAAAATTGGTTAATCAAGCCCTTGAGTCAGAGAAAAATAATAAATTTTTACTTTTGAAAGGTGAAATTTTGTTGCGTACAAACAGAGATGATGAGTGTGAAAAAATTCTTGAACAGATTGAGATTAATGGAGATGATTCTAAGGTTCTGAATTTTGCAGGAATTGTCAAACAGAGAGCTGGAGAATATTCTAAAGCGTTGGAGTATTTTAAAAATGCAATTAAATTAGAGTCGCAGAATGATGAATATTATTACAATTGCGCAAGTACATATTTTAAGATGAATAATCTTCATGCTGCTAAAAAGTATTACAATCTTGCGATATCACTTTCGCCTGAAAACCCTAGTTATCATTTTGCGCTGGCAAATCTGTATTATGCAGAAAAGCACTATAAAAGAGCACTAGAAGAGCTTGACAATAACCTTTATGAGTCAAGATTACTCAAATCAATAATTTTATATGACACCGGCTATTTAGCACTTGCAAGAAAAGAGTTGTTTGAGCTAGAAAAAATTTGTCCGAATGACAATATTGTCAAGGATTATATAGCTAAAATCAAAAACGAATTAGATATTTAATCAAAAAACTCTGTTTGTTTAATTATGTTATAAATGTATTCGAGCCTGTCTTTGTCGTGGAGATACCAATAACCGATTAAGACTTCAAATGCTGTTGCCATGCGGTAATCAGCTTGAATACTTCTTCTTCCTACCGGAATTGGCAAATTCCTTGCTCTGCGCACCAATTCATGCTCATCTTCGGTAAGTTCCGGCATGATGTGAAGTAACATATTTTTTTGGAATGTTGCATTAACCCGTTCGATTGTTATTTTATGCAAGAGCTTTGAGTTGGAAGTTTTGAAAATCGTATAAGTTCTTACAAAGACTTCCCAAACAGAATCTCCGATGTGTGCATAATTTCTGAGTACAACTTTTTCTTCTAACATAAGATTATTTTAGCACGCTAAAAAAAAGTCAGTTAAAACAAAAGTTTTAACTGACGTCCAGCTATTCTTTCCAAGAAAGAATTTAATTAAAATATCTTGAAAGCAAACCGTCAAAGCCACGTCCGTGACGAGCTTCGTCTTTTGCCATTTCGTGAACTGTATCATGAATTGCATCAAGTCCCAATTCTTTAGCCTTTTTAGCAAGCTTCATTTTGCCGTCGCATGCTCCAAATTCAGCTTCTGCTCTGAGTTCCAAATTCTTTTTGGTAGAAGTTGTAACAACTTCGCCAAGAAGTTCTGCAAATCTTGCAGCATGGTCAGCTTCATCAAAAGCATATCTTCTGTATGCTTCTGCAATTTCAGGATAACCTTCTCTGTCAGCTTGTCTTGCCATTGCCAAGTACATACCTACTTCTGAGCATTCGCCTACGAAGTTAGCTCTCAAACCTTCCAAAATTTCAGGGTCAACACCTTGTGCAACACCGATTCTGTGTTCATCAGCATAATTTTTGTTATCTTCTTCCAATGCGGTAAAAACTTCTCTTACAGCGCCGCAAATAGGGCATCTTTCAGGAGCTTCGCCTTCTACTGTGTATCCGCATACTGAACATACATATTTTGTCATTTTTATTTCCTCTCAATTAAAATCTTAACTTTTAATATAGGTTATTATAGCATGTATGTTTTTCTCATTCAATTGTAATTACAACAAAAATTAGAAAAAATTTTGCAACAAAAAACCGGCAGTTGTATCTGTCGGCGATTTTGTTCTTGTGTGATTTTGGAGTTATTTAACTTCCGCATCATCTACGGCTTGAAGCTGTTTTGACTTGTAATTGTGGATGACTGCGTCAACCAATAAGTCGTAAGAAGAACTTTTCTCAATATTTGGGAACTCTTCTTTAAGTTGTTGTCTGACCATTGCTTCCAGCCTTTGTTCGTCAGTCTTGATTTTAAGTTCTGTGCTTGACAGTGACTTTATATATTCTTCATTGGCAAGTTTCTGTCCTTCAGAAAATGTCAATAAATTTGCTTTTGGATTAAGAGCTTCTTTTAATGATTTTAAAAACTTAAGATTAAACATTTCTTTTTCCTTTTAGGTAAAGCTTAGTCGCTTAGATGCGGGTTAACTTACCCCTTTTTACTTACCTTCACTTGTACTTTATTAAAGTCAGCTCAAGGTAAAAATTTACTCATTTTTTTAAAGTTGTTACATTTTTTTACAAAAATCTCTCTCTAACCGTTGAGTTTAGAAAAATCTGTTAACATTATATACTTATTTTTGAGTTCATTCAATAGGGCAAGTCTGTTATTCTTAACTTTTTCGTCCTTATCCATAACAAGAACATCATCAAAGAATTTTGTTACAACCGGATTGATTTCAATCAATTCTTCAAGATATTTTGAGTAATCACCGTTGAAGCTAAGCTTTTTGATTGCGGTGTGCAAATCTTTTTCTGCATCAAGTGCGAATAAAGATTCTTCCGCAGGAGTTGAGACTTCTTCTTTTAGTATTCTCAAAACTCTGTTTGCGTTTTCCAATAGTTTTGAATCATTGAGTTGAGAAACAGCCTTAACTCTTTCAAGATAATCACACAAATCACAGCATGGATTTTTGCTTGAGCATGCTTCCAATACATCTTTCTTGTAATCATTATTCAAGAATATAATCAATCTTTGTACAAAGAATTCTTCTACATCTGATTTACAATTTGCCTGTACCGGAAGAAGTTCCAATGCTTCATCAATAAGTTTTGACAAATTAATCTTAAGATTATGTTCAAGTATTGTTTTGATGATACCGAGAGCGGCACGTCTCACCCCAAGAGGGTCTGAAGAACCGGTAGGTTTTTTGCCTGATGCAAATACTGCACAGATTGTATCCATTTTGTCTGCAATTCCAACCACTTGACCTTCTTTGCTTTGAGCGGTTTCACTGTCTGCATTAAGAGGGAAATAGTGTTCTTTGATACCTTCGCAAACTTCCGGTTTTTCGCCGGAAACTCTTGCGTAATCAGCTCCGATAAATCCTTGAAGTTCTGTAAATTCAAATACAAGGTTTGTAGCCAAATCCGCTTTGCACAATTCTGCTGTACGTTTTACTGTAGGTGCAGAATCCAATTTTTCCGCAAGCTTGATAATTCTTTGAGTCTTATCGTATACAGAGCCCATGCCTTTTTGGAAAGTCATACCTTTTAAGTTTTCAACATAGCTTTCAAGCGGTTTTTTAGTATCTTCTTTAAAGAAGAATACAGCATCATCAAGACGGGCTTTGATAACTCTCAAGTTGCCGGCTTTAATATTTTCAAATTCGTTTCCGATATAGTTTGTAATTGTCACGAACTTGTTGATTAATTTACCGCTGTCTTTTGTGTACAAAGCGAAGTATCTTTGGTGGGTTTCCATTACTGTAACAGCGACTTCCTGAGGAATTGTAAGAAATTCTTCGTCAAAGCTGCAAGTAACGGCAACCGGATATTCACAAATAAATGTTACTTCTTCTAACAAATCATCAGAAATTTTTGTAACGGCATTGAGTTTGTCTGCTTCAGCTTTCGTAAGCTCAAGAATTCTTTCTTTTCTTTCATCTTGGTTTACGATAACGTGAGCATCTCTTAGTTTTGAAACATATTCATCAGGATTGTTTATAACGATATTCTGTTTTGAGAATCTGTGACCGTTTGTGATGTTTGAAGAGTCTTTATCAATAATTCTGACTTTAACTTCTTCGCCATCAAGAATAGATAATACCCAACGAATCGGTCTGGAGAATTTTACGTCGTTGGTGCCCCATCTCATAAAGTGTGGACCTTGAAGTTTTGAAAATATTTGAGGAACATTTTCTTGAAGTAGGTCTTTAGTGTTTCTGCCTTTGATTGAAATTTTTGCGTAAAGATAATTGTCTTGAACATACAAATCATCTTTTGAAACTCCGTTTTTGTTTGCAAAACCTTCTCCGGCTCTTGTTAAGTTTTTGTTTTCGTCAAACGCAACTGTTGCGATTGGTCCTTTAACAACTTTTTCCACATCCGGTTGAGAGTCTGCCAAACCGCTTACAATAACAGCAAGTCGGCGAGGGGTTGCCATAACATTTATTTTTTCGAATTTAACATTATTGCTTTCCAAAAAATTCTTAAAACCGGCTTCAAGTTGTGAAATTGCCATTGGTATAAACTTATACGGAAGTTCTTCTACTCCGATTTCCAACAAATATTTACTCATACTGATTTTCTCCAATATCTAATCTTAACTTGATTATACACGAAAAATAATGTATTGAAGCAAATTTACGGTAAATTTATATGCCAAATCCCGCAAACAAACCAATGTGATAAACCAAAAATGCCACAAACCAAGCGATTAGGCATTGCAAGAATACGACCCCAAACGCATATCTTTTCCCGAGTTCACGTCTTACGGTAGCAATTGCAGCAACGCATGGTGTGTACAAAAGACAAAACACCAAGAATACAAATGCGCTCAGTTTTGTAAACAACATTGGCAATAAATCTATTTCGCCTCCGAGTAGAACGCTCAAAGTGCTCACTACGCTTTCTTTTGCCATAAATCCGGTGATAAATGCAGTTGAAATTCGCCAGTCAGAGATTCCGAGCGGTTTGAATATCGGAACGATGGAGTTGCCTAAAAGCGCTAATAAACTCTGTGAAGAATCCGTAACCAGATTTAATCTTGAATCAAAGGTTTGCAAAAACCAAATTACGATTGTAGCAACAAAGATTATTGTGAAAGCTCTGGTTACAAAATCTTTTGCCTTTGCATAAATCAATCGATAAACATTTTTTACCCCCGGAACTCTATAGTTTGGAAGCTCCATTACAAACGGAACCGGTTGACCTCTGAAAACGAAAAATTTCATAAAATATGCGAATAATATGCCGACAAAAATTCCGAGCAAATAAAGGCTTAAGATGACTTGCACTTGGTTTTCGCTGAAAAATGCTGCCGTGAATAACGCATAAATAGGGAGTTTTGCAGAACAGCTCATAAACGGCGTTAGTAAAATCGTCATTTTTCTGTCCCGTTCGGAAGGTAATGTTCTCGTTGCCATAATTGCGGGAACTGAACATCCGAAACCTATTAGCATAGGAACAAAACTTCTGCCCGAAAGTCCTATTTTACGCAAAAGTTTGTCCATAACAAAAGCTACTCTTGCCATATATCCGCTGTCTTCCAAAATTGACAGGAAGAAAAACAAAACAACTATAATCGGTAAAAAGCTTAATACGCTTCCGACTCCGGCAAATATACCGTCAATTATCAAAGAGTGAACAACCGGATTCAGTCCGTATGCAGATAACGCATTATCAACCGTTTGCGTAAAATTGTCAATTCCGGTATCCATCAAGCCAGATAAAAATGAACCAAGAGGACCAAATGTCAGATAAAAAATCAGTGCCATAATTGCTAGAAAAGCGAACATCGCCGTATATTTTCCGGTCAAAACTTTATCAGCTGCGGTTGTGATTCTGTAACCGATTGTCTCACAAGGTTTGTGTACATAATTGTCACACAATTTTTCGATAAAGGTGAATCTCATATCCGCAAGTGCGGCTTCTTTATCCAAACCGCTTTGTTCTTCCATCTCGGAGATAATATTGTTGCAGGTTTTGATTTCATTTTCATCAAGCTGTAGCGCTTTTGTAACTAATTCATCTCCTTCGGCAACTTTTGTTGCAGCAAATCTCAAAGGGATATTTGCCCCTTGTGCGTGGTCTTCGATTAAGTGAATAATTGAGTGAATGCATCTGTGTACGCATGCTTCTTTTTCAATATTTGGGTCGCAAAAATCAAGTCTGCCCGGGTGTTCTTTATATCTGGCAACATTGATTGCGTGTTCAATCAATTCTTCAATCCCTTCATTTTTCGCAGCAGAAATCGGAATGACCGGAACTCCCAGTGTGGCTTCCAATCCGTTAATATCAATACTTCCGTGACTTGCAGTAACTTCGTCCATCATGTTCAGTGCAATAACTAGTGGAACATCAAGTTCGATTAATTGCAGGGTCAGGAGCATGTTTCGTTCAATGTTTGTCGCATCAATTATATTAATTATTCCATCCGGTTTTTCATCTAGGATAAAATTTCTGGTAACAATTTCTTCGTTGCTGTATGGGGACAAAGAATAAATCCCCGGTAAGTCTGTAACTGTCACATCAGCGTGACCTCTGACTATTCCGTCTGTTCTTTCAACTGTAACTCCCGGAAAGTTGCCAACGTGTCTGTCTGAGCCGGTTAGTTGGTTAAACAGCGTTGTTTTTCCGGAATTTTGATTGCCGGCTAATGCGAGTTTTATATTGCCTTTTACGTCTCCACCGGCTTTTCTCATTTTGTAACTGTTTTCACCGATTTTTGAGTGTTCAATATTCTTGAACTCTTTCGATTTTAGCGGACAATTATGCGCATCATGAACCTTAGAAATTCTGATTTTGGAAGCATCGTCCTTTCTCAAGGTCAGTTCATATCCACGAACCCGAATCTCCAGCGGGTCTCCCATTGGGGCAGTTTTTATCAACGTGACTTCCACGCCCGGAGTAAGCCCCATATCAAGAATGTGCTTGCGAAGAGCCTTGTCTTCGCAGTCGATTGAAATAATTACGGCATCTTTGCCTTTTTCAAGCTTATCTAATGTTATTTCCTGATGATTTTCCATATCTGACCTCGTAGGTAGATTTTAGCATAAATTTTAATGACACAACAGAAATGTTGTTGTAAAATCAAGCAATGACAAATTTTGATTTTTTAAAACCACTTGACTCTAATTTATACGAAATAATAACAGAGGCGGAAAAATTATATACATCTGAATTTTTTGAACAGTGTATGGGGCAAACCAGACGTTTTGGGGAACAGATGTGTAAATCAATTCTTGCTGAAAAGAGACTTTTTGACGGAAGTTTTGACGATATGTTGGGTACTTTGAAAGACAATGCGACTACGGTTCCGGAAAAAGAATTTATTGATGATTTGTATTTTTTAAAAAAACAAGGTAACATTTCTGTGCATTCATCCAAGGTAAAGCGTGATGGTATTGTTGCGCTCGAGTGTTTGCAAAGAGCCTTTGAGGCTGCGATTAATTATGCAGTTTTTTACAAAAAAGGCAGTAAGAGTATTTTGAAAAAACATTATGATGTGGAGCTTCTTGTTACCGGAAAAGCTTCATTGAGTGAGAAATATCAGGAGCAAAAACAAAAAACTAAAACAAAGAAATCTCAAAAACCGCCGGTGAAACAATCATATTCAATGAAGACTAAAAAACCGAAACATGAAAACGGGTTTTCTCCGTATTGGGTGTTTGTGGGGGTTGCTTTTATTGTTTCAATAACCTTGTTGGTTTTTATGGCTGTTATTAAATAAATTTAGAACCAACATAAATCATCGCAGTCGGCGATTTTAACTTCTTCATAACAATCTTCCATCGCTTTTTGAATCGGTTGGTTATTGTTCAGCGAAAAGCTGTCGTTTGCGATAATCCATTCATCCTTGATAGAGGAGTACGCAACATCTCTTGTACCCATGCCTCCTTTGAATTTTGAGAACGGAATTTGATAGGAAGAAAGAAAATCTTCAAACAGATTAAACAGTTTGTAACTGTCTGTACCATGCGTGTATGGAGGTTTCCCTCCAATAATTATTCCTTGCAAATCCGGACTTTGCAGATTGAATTTTTCTTTTACGAGATTAATTACTTTTTTGAAGTCAAAATTGATTTTTTCGGTAGGGCATAAGTGCATTAAAAGAACTTTCATTCCGTCCGTGATTCCGCAAACTGTGCAATCAGCGATATCTCTGGTGTAGGCTTTATTTGAACAAACACTCTCTTTAATCGTCCAAGGATATCCGACATGATTTTTTGAGCCGTAACTTGAAACAATGT
>CAKVMU010000045.1 GCA_934773085.1 uncultured Candidatus Melainabacteria bacterium | reverse complement strand
TGTGGAAACTATCAGAGTACATATCAGACACCTAAGAAGCAAAATTGATAAAATATCCGGTGATAAAAAATATATCGAAACAATTTATGGTGGCGGATATAAATTGAACATATAAATTAGTTGTGTTTCCCGCATTATAGTCTTATAATGTAGGTATTGGGACAGGGGAATGAAGAAAAGTTTAATCATAGTTTTGTTTATTTTGACATTTTTGTGCGGAAGTGTTTTTGCGCAAGATGTATATTCTCCTTATGTTCCGGAGAAAAATGAAGTAATATTTAACCAATCTATGTTTAAAGTGGATGTCGTTGACCCTGTCGCTTCTACAAACTGGAAGGGAATTAATTACCCTGGGTTGAGAGGAGCTAACCAGTTGGTGATTTATACTCCGGCTTTCGGATTCAGAACTAATACAAACGAGTTTGGAACTGAGGCTATTGTGGTCGGTGATACTGTTTCTTCGCTTAGCGGTGCGGATTCTTTGATTCCTGCAAACGGATTTGTTATAAGCGGACACGGTAAAGCTAAAAAGTGGATGAATGAAAATATTATGGTCGGAGCAAAAATCTCTGTAGATTTGGAACAGAAGACTATAACCTCTTATATAACATCCGATACGTTTCTCTATAGCGCCAAAGAAAAAGTAAGAGAAGTCCAAAATATGATGTTGTATTACGTTCAAACTTGTAATTTTTATAACCAGAAAAGAACAGAGCAGAATTTGAACAAAGCAAAGGATTTAATTACTAAAGCTCAAAGGAACAGTGAAGATTCCCAAAAGTATTCATCAAAAGCTATTGAGTATGCAAATGCGGCAATGGCAACGGTTGTCCCGTATGATTCAAATGAACTAAAAGGGGTTTGGATTCGTCCGACATACTATGATATCAAAGATATTGAAGCTGTTTTAGATAAACTATGCGATGCGGGTATAAATAATGTCTTTATAGAAACTTATTATCACGGAAAGACAATTTTTCCGTCACAAACAATGGAAAAATATGGATTCATAAAACAATACGAGGATTATGTTGGTTTTGATCCGTTAAGAGTATGGATTAATGAGGCTCATCGAAGAGGAATCAAGGTTCATATTTGGTTCCAAACTTTCTATGTAGGGAATAAGCCGCCGGAAACAAATCCTCAATATATCCTTTCTGTACATCCGGAATGGGCGAATTATCAGAAGAAAAATGCAGGTTCTGATACAATTGCATATTCTGTGTCCGAGCATAACGGGTATTTTATCGATCCTGCAAATCCTCAGGTCCAAAACTTTTTGTACGAACTCTTGAGCGAGATAATAGAAAGATATAAACCGGATGGAATTAACCTTGATTACATAAGATATCCGCAATCACTCTCTTCAATTTATCCTAATTACGATATGTCAAATTGGGGATATACAGAGTTCGCAAGAGGTGAATTTAAGGACATGTACGGAGTTGATCCGATTGAGTTAAAACCGTCAGATGCGCTATGGCCATATTGGAGAATGTATCGCAGCACAAAGGTTACCAATTTTGTAAGAAAAGCCGGCATTTTATGTCGTGCAAACAATATTCTTTTGACGGCGGTAATATTCCCAAACAGAGCAAGCGCAATGGATACAAAACTTCAAGACTGGAAAAATTGGTCTGCAAATAATTTTGTTGACGGTTTTACTCCACTGTTTTTAACTTGTGATGATAAGACTGCAATAAATTTGATTGAAGAAGTTTTAAGAAATAAATCTGCTTCAACAAAATTGTATGCAGGTTTGTTTGTAACATTTATGAACGGCTCAAATTCTGATTTGATAAAACAAATTCATGCAGCAAGAAGATATGCTTTAAACGGTTTGATAATATTTGATTATGCGCATTTGTCAGATAATTATGTCGACGTGTTAACTGAAAGTGTTTTTAGACCGCTAAAGAAAGATATAGAGATTCAGGAAGCTGATGTTCAGAAGCCTGATGGTATAGTTCAATTCAAAACAAAGGAAAAGAAACGTGCCAGAAGAAAATAGTACACCAAGACGACAATTTTTAGGAATTTGGTTTGATTGCTGTCACGTGTATGGCAGAATCTATAAGACAAAAGATGGTTCAGCTTATGTGGGAAGATGCCCCAAATGCCTGCGTCCTGTCCATGTGAGAGTCGGGGATGGTGGAACAAATCGCCGCTTTTTCCGTGGGGAGTAGGGGTATATCTTAGCTTGTAAGTGCAACTACAGGCTTGATGTTGTATGGTGACCAAGTGATCAAGTGATCAAGGCAATAAAAGAGTTGCTCAAAACCTAATTTTGATGTAAAAATAGATTATTACATAGGAGTGAATTATGAGTTTAAATGATTTAAGAAAAGAGAATGAAGTTTTAGACATTTTTTGCAATTTGGTTTCCATTCCATCTCCTTCATTGAAAGAAGATAAGGTTATTGAGTGGATTCTTGATTTTTGCGCAAAAAACGGAATTGACGGTAAGAAAGACAATTACGGAAATGTTTATATAAGTGTTCCGGCGACGGACAACTCAAAAGAGCCGATAATGCTATCTTCTCACATGGATGTTGTTGGGGACGATAGTCCTGTAAATATTTACTTAGATGGTGATTTTATCAAAGCAGAGGGTAGAACTCTTGGAGCGGATGATAAAGTTGGTGTTGCTTGCGCTTTGACGTTGGCAAAGGCATTAACTGATTCAAAAGAAAATGTTCCATTGCATGGCGGACTTGAGATTACATTTACACGTGATGAAGAGACCGGCATGAGCGGTATTGAACATGTTGAGTTTGATAAAATCAAATCAAGATACGTACTTGTATGTGATGCTGACAAATTGGGGCAATTGCAGATATCCGGAGCAAGCTATACGAATGCAAAAATTATTGTTGAAGGTTTGAAGGGCGGTCATTCAGGTATTGATATCGGTGATAAGACAAGATTGAATGCAGCAAAACTTATTGCTGAGCTTTTGGCAAAATTCCCTCAAGGTGCATACTATTCTGATGAAACCGGTGTTATTACATCTTGCAACCTTGGAGCAATTGTAGCTGGCGGTGTTCAAAATTCTGTTGCTTCAATTGTGGAAAAAGGAATTAAAACTAATGATTATATTTCAGAAATAATGAAGAAAACGGCAACAAACATTATTAATACTTTGGGAATGGCATCTTACTCTATCAGAAGTGCAAGCCTTGCAAAAGAAGAAGAACTCAAGAATTTGATGTCCTCAATTGTGGATGAATTCAATAAGGAACATGAAGGTTTGGCAAAAGCAACTATTGAGTTTGAAGTTCACTTGCCACCGTTTGAAAAAGCAGAAGATGACAGAATTGAAAAAGTTCATACAAAAGCTTGCGAATTGGCTGGTATTAAAAATGATATTTCATCATTCCATGCCGGTGCGGAAACTCATATTTATTGTCAGCACACAAACTCTAAAGGAGAAACATTTATGCCATTCTTGTTAGGCTTGGCGGATGTTTATAATATGCATTCAGCTGCAGAAAAAGTTGATTATAAAACTTTGCTGAAAGGTTATGAAGTTATTAGAAATACGTTTGTTGAGTTTAATAATTAAGCTGAAAAATAAATTAATTCATAAAAAATAGAGAATAACCATTTGGTTATTCTCTATTTTTATATCTGTGATAACTAACCTTATGCCATAGCTTTTTCAACAGCAACAGCAACGGCAACAGTAGCACCAACCATAGGGTTATTACCCATACCGATAACGCCCATCATTTCTACGTGAGCCGGAACTGATGATGAACCTGCAAATTGAGCATCACCGTGCATTCTACCCATTGTATCTGTCATACCGTAAGAAGCAGGACCTGCTGCAACGTTATCAGGGTGAAGTGTACGGCCTGTACCACCACCTGAAGCAACTGAGAAGTATTTTCTTCCGTTTTCCCAGCACCATTTTTTGTAAGTACCTGCAACAGGGTGTTGGAATCTTGTAGGGTTAGTTGAGTTACCTGTGATAGAAACGTCAACGCCTTCTTTAATCATAATTGCAACACCTTCGTTAACATCGTCAGCGCCGTAGCATCTAACTTTAGCTCTTTCACCTTCTGAGAAAGGAGTTTCTTTAACGATTTTTAATTCGCCTGTTTTGTAATCATATTCAGTTTCAACAGCTGTAAAACCGTTGATTCTTGCGATAACGTAAGCTGCATCTTTGCCAAGACCGTTCAAGATAACTCTCAAAGGAGTTTTTCTAACTTTGTTAGCGTTTCTTGCAATACCGATAGCGCCTTCAGCAGCAGCGAATGATTCGTGACCAGCTAAGAAACAGAAGCAATTTGTTTCTTCTCTCAATAGCATAGCTGCCAAGTTACCGTGACCGATACCAACTTGTCTTCTGTCACCAACTGAACCAGGAACAGCAAATGCTTGCAAGCCTAAACCAATAGCTTCAGCTGCATCAGCTGCATTTTTAATTCCTTTTTTGATAGCGATAGCGCAACCAAGAGTGTATGCCCATGAAGCGTTATCGAAAGCGATAGGTTGAATACCTTTAACGATTGCATCTACATCGATGCCTTTTGATAAGCATAGATCACGAGCTTCTTCCAAAGATTTGAAACCGTATTCAGGTAAAACTTTTTTAAGAGTAGCTTCACGTCTATCTTGTCCTTCAAATTTTACTGTCATATTTTATTTCCTTTTTTTTATTAATGATTAACTTTATTTTGTAGTTTATTATTTGAGGCAGACCGGTAATAAATATTCAATTTAGGAATTTATCCTCTGTCTGCCGACCCAATGCCTACGTGCGTAGCACTATTCTTCTCTAGGGTCTATATACTTAACAGCATCAGCAAATCTGCCGTAAGTACCGATATTCTTTTCATAAGCTTCTTTAGGGTCAACGCCTTTCTTGATAGCATCCATAACTTTGCCAAGGTTAACGAATTTGTAACCAATAACTTCGTTATTTTTATCAAGACCTAATTGAAGGATATAACCTTCTGTCAAAGAAAGGTATCTAACGCCTTTTTGCTTAGTAGAGTGGATTGTACCACACATAGAGCAAAGACCTTTACCCAAATCTTCAAGACCTGCACCAACAGGAAGACCGTTTTCAGAGAAAGCTGATTGAGTTCTGCCGTAAACGATTTGTAAGAACAATTCTCTCATAGCAACGTTGATAGCATCGCAAACAAGGTCAGTGTTCAAAGCTTCAAGGATTGTTTTACCAGGAAGGATTTCACCAGCCATAGCAGCAGAGTGAGTCATACCTGAACAACCGATAGTTTCAACCAAAGCTTCTTGGATAACACCTTCTTTTACGTTAAGAGTAAGTTTGCAAGTTCCTTGTTGAGGAGCGCAGCAACCGCATCCGTGAGTAAGACCTGATATGTCTTTAATTTCTTTACATTTAGTCCATTCGCCTTCTTGAGGGATTGGAGCCGGTACGCCTTTAACACCACGGCATACGCAACATTTGTTTTCAATTTCTTGAGTAATTTCTATTTTGCCCATTTGACCTCCTTATAAATCAAAAAATTTAGACAATAAATAAGCTATTCATATATAAAAAATTATATAATAAACATGATAAAGAGGCATGCACTTTTAATTAAATGAACAAAATAAAAAAAATTATTGAATCATAGAGGCTATGTCGTCAGCGAGTTCTTTTACGTCTGTGACATAACTTCTTCCAAAAATATCATAAGCATTCGTGGCATGCTTTTTTGCAAAATCCATTAAGCCACTATTGTTATCAGCATCACTTTTTAAAAGAGAAGAAAAATAATCACCGACATTCATATCTTTTATTTCGATAGGCTCTGTTACTTCGTTAACAAGCTTCGTTTCTCCGACTGCTTCAATTTGGTCTTGAGCAGCTTCTGCGTGTTCAACTCCTTCTAAAGGTTCAATTTGCAAACCGGCAGGAATTCCCATTTCACCCATAAGATTATCTTGCATGCCGACTGTATTTGCTCCGGAAGCTTTTTCAAGCAACTTTGCAAACGTATCGTCCCCCAAGTCAAATCCTTGTGGTTTCGTTATTCCACCAGCAGTGGTTATTTGATTGATAATATTTTCCACTAAACTCATACTACGATTCTACAACTACTTTGGAAAAACGGAATCCTCTTAAAAGTTGAAAGTTTATGCTATAATGAGTAAAACAGTTTTGGAGTAAGTATGAAGAAATTATTTTTGAGCTTAGTTTTAGTTGCGAGTACTGCTTTGACCGTGATGGCAGCGGATACAGAGTCAATTGATTATAAAAATATAAAAGATGGAGCATCTGTATGTGTATCAGAAGATGGTACAACTTGGAATAGCTGTAAAAAATCTGATAAATGTTTTATTAAAAAAATTTCTGATGGCACCGGCAATTATTCAGAATTCTACTCCCCTGAAGGAGAATTCCTTTTCTCAACGGGTTGTCAATACGAATTTATAAACAAAGGCTCTTTAATCGGGTATTCTAATTTTGATTTGAAATTTTATGAATTCACAATAAAGGACGAATTACTTCAACAGAGAGAGCTTTCATCTGAAGAAGTTCAGGATTTGTTTAAGGATTACGAAATTATTAAAATTTCAGAATTTAGTGACAGTACAAATTCTTTGAAGATAAAAAAACGCCATGGTAATTTTAAATTAATATTGTTGAATGACACTGACAGATATTTCTACCACTATGGGTTCACCTCAAATAATGCAAAGTTCAAAACATATCCGCTTAAAGGTTTTTTGTCTGTATCCCAAAAAGGTATGATACAGTTTTCGCATTTTGGAGATAATACAAAAGAAAATCCTTGGTATATTTTGTTAGTCCGTTAGAATACTTTCGGCAGCAACGAACGCTGTTGACCATGCGTTTTGAAGGTTATAGCCGCCGCAGAAACCGTCAATATTCAACACTTCTCCAATGCAATACAGGTGGGGTAATTCTTTTACTTCCATTGTTTTTGAATTTATCTGGTTCAAGTCTATCCCGCCAGCGGTAACTGTTTCTTCGCCTTTATTGGTTCCGACCACGTTAATTTTAAACGAATGAATTCTCTCCAGAATTAAATCTCTTGTTTTACCGTCTGTTTCGTGAGCTTTTTTTGATTCGTCAATGCCTTTTAAAACAAATTTTGCAACCTTTTGTGGCAGGTACATTCCAAGAATATTTTTAATTTCTTTATGCGGATTTTTATTTAATATCTCTTGAAAATCTTTTAAATTTTGCGACAGGTTGATTGTTATTTGGTATGGAAAATTATCAAAGGCTTTTATTGAAGAAATTTTGTATATTAAGGGGCCGGAAACACCAAAGTGTGTGAATAACAAATCATCCTCAAACCCTTCAGAGATACAGTTTTTAACTACAGTGCCGGATAGTTCGGCAAACTTCTCTTTAGTATTAAGCCCGACAAGAGACGGATGAGGCGAAACTATTTTTAATCCGAGATTTTCTGCTAATGAGTATCCGGAATGCCCGCCGGTTGCAAGTATTATGTGACTGAACAAGTATTCAGCACGGTTTGTTTTTAGTTTGTATCCGTTTGAGGAAATTTTGATATCAACAACTTCTTCTTTTACAATGTGTCGATCGATTCGCTTAAGAATTTTTTCTCGGACGAGTTTTGCACTATTACATTCCGGAAAGATTCTTCCGTCTTCTTGCGTATAAGTTTTGATTCCCAGTTCTTCAAAAAGTTCGATTGTTTCTGAGGTTGAAAATCTGGAGAAAATCGAGTACAAAAATTTCTCTCCTCTTGGGTAATTTTTAGCGAGTTCACGGAAATCATATTCTGCGTGTGCAAGATTGCATCTACCACCGCCGGTTGGTAAAAGGGTTCTCAGTGGTGACGCTTTGTCAAACAAAGTAACATCAAATCCTGCTTTGACGAGGTAATAACCGCATATACTTCCAGCAGCGCCGGTGCCAACAATTGCAATATTTTTATTCATTGTCCCAATCATCTCTGCGGGTTCCGTACAAATAAACCATTTCAGGATTCTCAATTGCTTCGTAGAGTTCTTCTACTGTTTTTCCTAAAATCGGATGTACAAAATCATCTGCAATTTCAAGCATCGGTATAATCATAAACACACGTTTGTGAAAGTGTTTGTGCGGTATGGTAAGTTCAGGGGTATTCAATATCAGATTGTCGTAAAAGATAATATCAATATCGATTGTCCTGTCAGTGTAAGTCTTAGAGCCTTCAATACGTTTTCGTCCAAGAACATTCTCAATTTTTTGACATTCTTTCAGTAATTCTTCCGGAGAAAATGTCGTAGAAATTTGAATAACAGCGTTTACAAACCATTTTTCAGAATCCATATGCCAAGGTTCTGTCTCGTAAAAAGATGAAGTCGCAACAATATTTATCTCAGCGCAGGATTTCAACAAACTTGTTGCTTGTTGTATGTAACCTACTCTGTCTCCGAGATTTGAACCTAATGATAAATATGCTACTGCCATAGTCTAATTTTAGCTTCTAATGTGCTTTTTTGTCAATATTCGTTCCTTGAAACAGAAGCGCAATTTTTCGTTTGTGAGTTTGTAAAATATCAAATAAAAAAGACCTCGTTTTAAACGAGGTCTTTTTTTAAACTTACTTGTTTCCGTAACGTTTTTTGAATCTTTCAACACGACCTTCTGAGTCAAGGATTTTTTGTTGTCCTGTATAGAACGGGTGACAGTTGGAACAAATTTCAACTGTAATATTGTCTGCAACAGAACCTGTTTCAATTTCGTTACCGCAAACACATTTGATAACAGTTTTCTTATAATCAGGATGTATTCCGTCTTTCATTTTTACCTTCTTTCTTTCAAGATTCCAAACTTGAATTATTATACTTCGACAAGCAATATTTTAATTTGCTAAAAATTAATTTTCAACCATTGTAAGTTTCTTATATATATACAGTCATGCAACTATGCTTGAAAAGCTCTGTATTCTTGATGTTTTGACTTTAATGTAACGATTTGTAACGATTCTGCTTAAAATCCTAAAGTTTAAAAAAAATATGCCGTAATACATGATGCAAAGGAAAAAAGAAAAAAGGAGTATCAGAAATGACAGACGGTATCGGAAGAATATTTGGTGGTAACAGTTACGGTGTAGGCGGATATGTTCCTCAAAGAAAAGAACAAGCGCCGCAAGAAGCACCGGCTCAACCGCAAACAGTCAATTATGAAGAAACTCAAGTTGACCCTAATAAAGTAATGGAATTCATGTCTAATAATAATTTCTTTGTTGCTCCTGCTGAAACAACAAGTGTTCCTGCAGAGTTGGATACAGAAACACAAGATAGAATTTCAGGATATATGGAACGATTTGAAATGATTTACGGAATCGTTCAAGAAGAGTTCGGTGAAGAACTTGCTCCGGCTGTTATGGATTTGGTAATGGATACATTAATGGCTGCATAAAAAGATTATTTTCTCCAATCATGATAAAACTTCTACACTATTTAATCAGAGGCTGATTTTATGTCAGCCTTTTTTATTACATGTATACATGTATAAATTACATGAAGATTTAGCATGTTTTTGAGAAAAATTTTCCAAAATTTGAGTAAAAATTGATAGAAAATAAAAGAAAATTAAAAAAAATTTTTAATTATTTTTAAAACACTCCAATGCCAATAAAATTAATTGAATAAACCGGTCGCAAAACTCCAAAATTTTACTGATTTTTAACTTTTGTAAAAGAAAATTTAAACAAAGGTGTTGACATTAAATTTTGACTTGGTAATATGGAATACGTTGAGGCCGTTAATCAAACGTGCAAGCGACAAAGAGTCTGAGCGATGAAGTTTAGTAATCGCAAGAGTGTACGTTTCAAGCTCAACTTAAACCGAAAGAATAGCACTTATTAGAATAATTTAAAATTCAAGCTGTTCATTCTGAACCTTGAAAACAGAATAGAATTAAGACGAAAAAACTTGTTAATTCAAAAGCGAATGATAGGACAATGTAAATGA
>CAKVMU010000044.1 GCA_934773085.1 uncultured Candidatus Melainabacteria bacterium | reverse complement strand
GCATGCCGTATAAATAGTCTTAAGCATATTTTCCGGTTTTGATATCAAATTAACAACCGGCTTGTTGTTCTCTGTCATACTCTCTTCCTTATATTCCCTATTCAACCAATAATCCGTGTGTTACGGATGTAAACCTCAATCGCTAGACTGATGTTGTAGATGCGGCAGCAGCTTCTTCGTATGGGTTTGCCATGCCGCTGAGCTGCGCAGCTTTATATGCTGTTTCAAAAATTTCATCTGAATTTACAGCAATTTGAGGATTTTCAACAAGTGCTTTCAAATCATGGTTAACGTCATCTGCGCCTTTAAACAACATTGAACGTCCCAATGCTTCAGCCTTAGAATCAGAAAAATCAGTAATCTTTGGTGCACTCTCCTCTGGTGTTTCGTTCACAGGAACTTGTTTTTGCAAGTTGCTGTAATTTACTTGATTAACACTAATCTTAGGACCATTTACTTCACTCATGCATTACCTCGCTTTATTTATTCAATTATATCATATCTCGTGTATAATCAACCATCCATTTGTTCTAAACCGCATGATAGATTTTTTTTGCTACTTAAAGCAATATTTTTTACAAAACTTAACTTTTAGACCTCTTTAGAGTCATTACTCGACCGAACTTACGGATTTTGCTATAATTAACTTATGGGAAACGAGATTGAAAAATTACAAGAAGTTTTAAAGGATGATCCTTCCAATTTTCAAGCAAGGCGGGAATTGTCAATATTGCTTGCTGACAATGGTTTTAATGAAGAAGCTTTGTCTAACATGAAGTATTTGGAAAAATATTTTCCTGATGATGCCGAATTGCATTACAATTTGGGTATTTTGTATGAAAAACTCAAAGATTTTGACAATGCAAAACTTGCGTATGAAAAAGCGATAGAAATTTCGCCTCAAGATGATTTTTATTATAATCTTGGAGAAGTTTTGGTGGAGCTCAAAGATTGGGATGAAGCGATTAAAGCATTTAATGCGGTGCTAAAAAATGACCCGAAGGACGGGAACTGTTATTTTAATCTCGGGCTTTGTTATTTCAAAAAAGATGAAACAAACCTTGCAATGGATAATTTTCAAAAGGCCGTAGAGTTGAATCCTAAAGATATTTATGCATATTTTTATTTGGGCTACATCTATCAAAACAACGGTTTGACAAATTTTGCGGCGGAAAGTTATAGAAAAGTTTTGGCAATTTCGCCGGATTACAGTTGGGCATATTTCAATTTGGCAGCGATAGCGTATAAGAATGAAAACTTGGAAGAGGCAAAAGAATATTTGCTAAAAACGATTCAATATAACGATATGGATATTGAAGCGTACAAGCTTTTGACAAAAATTTGTTTGAAACAGCAGGAAACAGAAGAAATTATTTCTGTATTAGAGACAAGGCTTGAAAAAGAAGACAACGGAGATTTGTATTACGTTTTGGCGCAGGTTTACAAATATATTGGCGATACAGAAGCTTATGCCGAATTTTTGGAAGATGCGTTGCAGAATTCTTTAACTCTTACTTTTCCGAAAAAATCAGTTGAAGAAGAGTATGCTGCAGTCTCTGCGGTTTTGGATGAAGAGGAAGAGTTTGAATCTGAAGAAACTGAAGAAGATGAAGCGGACGAGGATGAAGCGGACGAGGATGAAGAAGAAGATTCAGACGACGATGAGCAAATCGATGACGAAGATGAAGATGACGATGAAAATTTCGAAGAAGACGATATTGACGGAGATGATGAATAAATTAAATGCTTAGCCGGATTTATATAAAAAATTACATATTGATTGATGAACTGGAGCTTGATTTTGCGGACGGTTTAAATATTATAACCGGTGAAACCGGCGCAGGAAAAAGCATTTTGATAAATGCGATTGATATTGCATTGGGTGCGAAAATCGGAAAAGAAGTGATAAAAACCGGAGCAGACAAAGCGGTTATTGAGCTAACAATTTTGAACCGCAAACAAGATGTTTCTAAACTCTTTGACGAATATGGAGTTGATAATTGTGGCGAAGAGATTGTTATCTCAAAAGAGATTACTCAAACAGGTTCCCGTTCAAAGGTTAACGGATGTATTGTAAATCAGGAGTTTGTAAGAATATTCAGAGAATTGTTTTTGGATATTCATTCACAACATCAAACATATTCCTTTTTGCAGCCAAAATATCACATAAGATTATTAGATGCTTATGCTAAAAATACTTGCGGTGAAATGCTTGATGATTACAGAAATGAATTTGAGCACTACAAATCAATGCTTTCAGAGCTCGAAAATCTGAAAAATGCTTCTCAAAAAACAGAAGAACAAATTGATTTTCTAAGATTTCAAGTGGATGAAATTGAAGGTGCAGAGCTTGATTCTGTTACAGAGGACGAAGACCTTAATAACGAATTAGCAGTACTTGAAAACGCAGAAAAACTGAAAGAGCTTACTGGTAGTGCATATTGGACACTTTCCGGAGACGATGGTTCTGTTATTGAAGCACTTTTTCAATTGAAAGCTTCTCTGAGTAAGGCATCCGGCATGGATAATTCGCTGGAAAGTTTGGAATCGTCATTGGTTGATTCAATCGAAAATTTGAAAGAGGTTTCATCGGCTCTGAGGGATTATTCCGGTGCAATGGAGAATGATACGGAAAGAATTAATGAAATTCAGGAGCGTCTTTTCTTGCTGGATAAACTCAAACGAAAATATGGCGGGACAATTGAAAACGTTATAAAAACCGGCGCAAAACTTCGTCAGGAGCTTGACGGAATCGAGTTTTCCACCCAAAATATTGAAAATCTTGAGGTTGAAATTTCAAAAAAACGGGAAGAATTACTTGAAAAAGCAGAGAAAATCTCTAAACAAAGAAAAGATTATGCGCAAGTCCTTTCTGCGCTTATAGTGGAAAAACTTGAAAAACTCGAGCTTCCAAAAGTTCGTTTTGAGATAGGATTTGAACCTTGTGAGCTTGGTGTAAACGGTATTGATAAAGTTGAGTTTTTGATTTCAACGAATATTTCTGAAGGTTTAAAACCGCTTGCGAAAGTTGCATCAGGCGGTGAGATTTCCAGAGTAATGCTTGCAATAAAAACTATTTTTGCTCAATCTGATAATATTGAAACTGTAGTTTTTGACGAAATTGATACCGGAATTTCCGGAAAAACTTCTCAAGCGGTAGCCGATGAAGTTAAAGAGTTGTCGAAATATATGCAAATAATTATGATTACTCACCAAGCGATAATTGCCTCAAAATCTGACCGACATTTCTACGTAAGCAAGAGTCAGGATGCTACGACAAACGTAAAAATTTCTGTCCTTGAAGGAGATGCTAAATTAAAAGCAATCGCTGAACTTGCCGGTGGTGAAGTTACTCAAGAATCGATAAAATTTGCCCAAACATTGATTAGTTAAAAGTTATCGGGGTGCAAGTGTGCGCACCCTACCGACCAAAACCCTCTCCCGCCACTTCGTGCCACCCTCTCCGTAGGAGAGGGGATAATGAACTGTTCAACTCTTCAACTCTTCAACTGTTAACTAAACGGAATGGTTATTATATATTTATTTCCTTTTTTCTCTTTTGAAATTTTGGTGGAGTCAATTTTTTCATCAAGGTAGTATGATTGGCTGAAATTAAGAATTTTTTCTCCGCCGATTGTTTTCTTATCTGTTTCTCCGGATATAGTAACCATATTGTCATCCAATTTAACATTGACGGCGTTTTCGTTTCCGTTGAGCGGTTTCAAATCGACAATAATTTTGTATTCGTTGTTTTCTGTTACCAAGTTAATCAACATAGGTCGCATTTTGGGTTCAAACGGATTTTCACTCATTTTTGCTTCCATTCGTTTGAAATTTTTTTCTTGTTTTATCATCATTTTTTCCATTTGTCTTGCGTGATACATTGGGTCTGTTATCCTGTGTATCATCAGTGCAAGAGCGCAATAGAACGCTAAAAATGCCACTATAAACGACATAGCGATAATTCCGGTGATTTTTAGCCAAACATGTTTCTTTTCTTCATTTAACATAACGAAACTCCTTTCCGAAATATTAAATATAATTATAATCCTAAAATCAATAACCGATTAGGTCATCCAAACGGGTTAAATTTGCGGAAAAATAAATTCCGGAATGGTGTATTCTTTTGTATTCAGATTCAAGAGTTTGTCAAATCCTTCCGAAATATTGGAGCCGTTCATCTCAATCAGCGGGAATCCAATGTCTGAAGCTAATTTTTTGACTTTGATGTCATAATCTATTCCCAAAACTTTAACACCTGCTTTTGCGGCGACCAAGGATGAGTGAAAGCGCATTCCGATTAGGTATTCGAGGTTCGAAACTTCATTTATAATTTCATCGGCTGTTAGTCCGCTTAGTAATTTTGCTTGGAGTCCGTATGACGAGAACTTTTTCAAGACTTCAACATCCAGAGAATCTTGCAGGGATATGAGTTTAATCTCTTCGTTCGGGAATCTTTGTTTTATTTCTTTCGCTAATTCTTTAAGAAATTCGTCAGTAAGGCCGTTAAAACTTCTTAATTGGATTCCAACCCCTTGATGTGTAATGTTTTGTGGAACTGTTATTCCAAAAACCGGATCAGCAACCAATTCGGAATTTATTCCTAAATCAGCCAAAAGTTTTTGAGAGCCAATATCACGGACGGTAATTTTATGACAATGTTTTAATGCGAATTTTGTCAAAAATTTGCCAATATTTGTTCTGAACGGAGTAAATCCTTGGGCAAAAATTACGACCTTTTTCCCTGCTGCAAGCGCAGTCATAATGATTGCCAGATAATACAAAAGACTTTTTAGGCTTGTTACGTCTTGCAATAAACTTCCACCGCCGGATACAAGAACATCAGATTCTAAAATCGGTTTGACGAAGTCTAACATTCCGACAGCTTTTACACCGTATAATTTCGCCGTTTTTGCCGGATTGGATGAAATAACGGTTACTTCGCCATTTTGCTTGAGATGAGAAGTCAAAATCTTTGCGATTGCTTCATCGCCAAAATTATCGAAACCTATGTAGCCGGAAACTACGTATTTTGTCATCAGATATTCTCCATAACTGTTTCTTTATAAGGAATGGCTTGAATTGCGCCATAATTTTGAGTTTGGAGTCCGGAAACCACAGCTGCAAACTTGGAAGCATCTGCAGGAGCGTATCCGTTTGTAATTGCGTATAAAAATCCACCGTTAAATACATCGCCTGATGCGGTTGTATCGATTGCTTTCTGGGAGTTATAAAATTCTGTAAAGCTGATGTCACCGTTATATCCGGTATAATATCCGTTGTCTATATGGGATTTAATGACAACAATTTTAACCCCTCTGTCCCAGAAGTATTTCATAACTTTGTCAATTGATTCAATTTCATACAACTTAACTGCATCGTTCTTTAGACTCAAGAAAATAATATCCGTTAAATCAATAATTTCTTCAAAATATTCCTTTGTATCGGAGGAGTTCATAAAACAGGAAGTGTAATTCGGGTCATAGGCTGTCAGAACGTCGTTTTCTTTTGCGATTCTAAAGGATTCTCTGACCAGTTCTCTTGAACTTGCAGAGAGTGATTGAACCACACCTGTTGAATAAATAAGTTTCAATTTTTTTATGCAGTCTTCGGAAATATCTTCAATCGAGAGTTTTGTCGCAGCGGTTTTGCGTTTGTAATAAAGAACTTCTTTGTTATCAAGGGTGTGAGAAACGATGTACATACCATTTTGTTCGTCATTTGTTTTGATTAAAGACGTATCAATATTTTCTTTTTGCAAAGAAGAAATGATGAACTCGCTGAATCCGTCATTGCCGACTTTTGTAAGATAAGTAACGCTTCCGCCGAGACGTGCTACCGCAACGGCTGTTGTGACAGTATCTCCGCCAAAATATTTGTTTAATGTTGACGTATCTGCCAATGTTCCGTTTGCAGAAAGCTCAATTAGGCATTCGCCAACTATAGCAATATCTATTTTTTGCTCCATTTAGTAAAATCCCTGACTTCTGACAAAATTTCTTTTGTTCTGTTTGTGATTTCGTGAGGTGTAAATCCGAGGTAGAAGTCTCTTCCGACACCTACAGCAGCGGCACCTGCATTAATATATGTAACAACTTCGCTTAATTTAATATTACCTGTTGGCATAAGATTTAAGAATGGCATTTGTCTTAAAATATTTTCTATGTATTGAACTCCGCCCATTGCATCAGCGGGGAAAAGTTTAATCAACGGAATTCTTGATTTCCAAGCATTGTAGGCTTCGTTTGCGGTTGATGTACCTGCGATAAACGGAACTCGTATGTTTTTGGAAATTTTAACCAAATTCATTTGAAAAATCGGAGAAGCAAAAAGTTTTGCTCCGCTCTTGATTGCATAATCTGCTTGTGTTGCGGTAATGATACCACCTGCACAAACTGTTGCATATTTTGAAACTTCTTGTATAGCACCATATAGTGAAGGATTTTCAACGTTGATTTCTAAGACTCTTACTCCGCCTTCAACTAATGCTTTTGCTATTTCTACAGCCTGGTCAGCTTCTTTGCACCTGATAATTGGATAAATTTTATCCTCAGCTATTGTACTAATGTAATTTTCACTCATTTATATGTATCCTTTTTCCCCAATTTATTATATCATAAATATTATGAATAAGATTAAACTTGCTTTATCTACCATCATTGTCTTACTTGTTTTCAGTTTTGTCTACTTTTTGACATACAATCTTGCAGAGCCTAAGGCATACGACTTTATGACAAAGCATGTTTTGACCCAAAAACTTCCTTTTGACAGCTTCAAAAAAGTTTACGGCAGTGATGACATTGTCCTTGTGGTAATTGATGCAAAAACCGTAGAAAAATATCGTTGGCCATGGAAGAGGGATGTAAATTGCAAAATTTTTGAATACTTTCAATATGCTCATCCGAAGCTGATTGTATATGATGCAATTCTTGCGACATTGGATAAGGATAATCCGGAAGCTGATAATGCGTTTTTTCGTACGTTGAGCAAGTTCAATAATCTGATAGTTGGTTTTATGCCAATGATTAATCCTTGGGAAAATCAAACTTTGGGACAAAGTTACGATGAAGCTTTTGCCAAAAAATTTGCGGTTCAATTGGAAGAAAAATCTTCTCCACGTCCGATTTTGTACGAAAGCATGATGAAGTTTCCGAAACCGTATTTTGATGTCGTAAAAAATGCGGGCTCTGTTTCAATGTTCCCTGGGTTTATTAACGGGAATCTTTCAGTTTGGGGAATGGATGAAATTTACAGAAATCATGAATATTTGATTAAGTATGGAGATGTTTTTTACCCTTCTCTGGCTATGAAATCTTTTTTGATGCTTAACAATAATCCAAAAATGGTTCTTTCGGACAAATTACTTAAGTTTCCGGAACTAAAATATGATATAAAACAACGACGTACTGCGTACGGACAGACTTTAACTGCGACAAAGTACTATAAACTCTATGAAACAGGCTACTCGCATACACAGTATTCCGCCGTTGATATTATGGATTCTTATGATGCAATCGTACAGGGCAAAAAGGCTCTAATATCACCGGAAAATTTTAAAGACAAAATTGTTTTGATTGGTGCGAACGTTCCTGCAGGTACAGGTTTGAATGATAATAAAAACACCCCGATTACGGTCAATCACCCGGGAGTGGATATTCAGGCGACTGCTATTGATAATATTTTGCACAACGATTTTCTGAAGGTTTTATCGGATGGAGTAAATATTTTTATTACAATCCTTGGAATGCTTTTGGTGTACGTTTTTATACGGGTTTCTAATCTTGCAAAGTCTATTGGTGCTACAATTACGATATTTTTAACGTATTTGTTGATTACGGTGCTTTGTTACTATTTTGGGGTTGTAATAAATGTTTTAACGCCAATCGTAATGTTTGTTCTGACGACAATTCTTGCGTATACTCATAAATTTGTTATTGAAAATCGTAGCAAGGAAAAAGTAAAATCTGCGATGGGCAAATATATGTCCCAAGACGTCATGAAGAGTGTTATTAAAAATATTGATAATTTGGGGCTGGGCGGAAAAAGGTCTGTGGTAACCGTTTTGTTCGCTGATATTCGTGGGTTTACTTCTATGAGTGAACAGATGTCTGCTCAACAGGTTTCTGAAATTCTAAACGAATATTTCACTGAGATGGAACCGATAATTACAAGTTGCAACGGTGTTATTAACAAGTTTATCGGTGATGCTGTAATGGCTATTTTTGGAGAACCTATCCAAGATAAAAATCATGCGAAAAATGCTGTAATATGTGCGTGGAAAATGCTTCAAAAAGTTAAAGAACTTCACAAAAAATGGGATGCGGAAGGTAAACCTAAAATAGAAATCGGGGTTGGAATTAATACCGGAGAAGTTTTTGTGGGCAACATAGGTTCCGTAAATCGTATGGAATATACGGTAATCGGTGATACTGTGAACTTGGCTAGTCGTCTTGAGAGTTATAATAAAATTTATAAAACCAAGCTGTTGATAAGTCCGTCAACCTATGAGGAGGTCAAAGGTTTTACGGATGTGATTAAGATTTCGGATGTTCAAATTCGTGGTAAAGCTAATAAAATGGATATATACGAGGTTCTCGGAGTGGATATTCCGGAATAGGGATAAAAGGGTAATGGAGATTTTCCGGCATGGATAATCTTGAGCAAGTTAAAAAAGCTGTTGAAATAGAGGTAAAACACAAATATATTAACATTAACGGAAGAAACAAAAGCTTCGCTTCCTTCATTTGTTCTGTTCTAAGGCAAGAAATTAAGCTATATCCTGATAACCCAAAATGGAAGGTGCTTTTGGAACATTTTGAGCGGTATCCTATGGAAACCGTTCCTTCAAGAAAAAAATCTTTGGAAGGGCTTGTCAAGGTTATTAAGGCTCAATACATTGACCCACCTAAAGAAGAGCCTGTTTTAAAAGAGGGTAAGAAGCCAATTTCGCAGACGGATGTAACTTATATAAAAGGTGTTGGTCCAAAAATTGCATATATGCTGAATAAGCTCGGAATTTACAGTGCAAACGACTTGTTGTACTATTTTCCACGCAAACACGTAGATTATTCTACCCGCACCAGAATAAAAGACCTTGAAGTTGGTACGGATACAACAATTTTTGGAACTATCAAGGCTGTAGAAGCATTCACTACAAAAAATAATCTTGGAATAATAAAGGTTCGTATTTCGGATGGTACCGGAAAAATTAATCTAAACTTTTTTGCGTCCAAGTCTTCAAAATTTGTTATGGAAAGAATGAAGTCTCAGTTTCCGAAAGGTTCCGGAATAATGGTTTCCGGTACAGTTAAACTGAATTCTTACGATGGGATGCTGACTCTGGACAGACCGACATACTCCATCATGGACGACGATTCTCTTGTCGGCTCTAATTTGAATTTGGCAAGGATTGTTCCTATTTATCCTTTGAGTGAAAAACTTAATATCAAAACCTTGCGCAAGGCAATTTATAACGTTTTGGAAACTTACAGTGATGAGATTGAAACTGTTCTTCCAAAATATTTAGTCGAAAAATATGATTTGCTTGAGAAAAAAGATGCGCTGAGGCAGATTCATTTTCCGGATGATAAAGAAAAGCTTGATAAAGCACGCTTTTCACTTGTGTTTGAAGAATTCTTTCTTATTCAACTAAAACTCGCATTAATTCGTGAAGAAAACAACCGGAATTTACAGTCTGTGTCACTTGGCATAAAAAAAGACGGACTTGTAATGCGGTTTATTAACTCGTTGCCATTTGAACTAACCGGAGCGCAAAAGCGTGCGGTTAACGAGATTTTGAATGATTTAAATTCCACAAAACCTATGCAAAGACTTTTACAAGGTGATGTAGGCAGTGGAAAGACCGTCGTTGCGGTTATTATGTTGCTTGCGGCAATTGAAAACGGTTATCAAGCAGCAATTATGGCACCTACGGAAATTCTTGCCCAACAGCATTATGCGAACATTACAAAATGGCTTAATCCGCTAAATATTAGGACAGAACTCTTCTTGGGCAGTATTGGCAAAAAGCAGCGAAAAGTTTCTGAAACAAATTTGAGAAACGGACAGGTGGATAT
>CAKVMU010000043.1 GCA_934773085.1 uncultured Candidatus Melainabacteria bacterium | reverse complement strand
ATATAATTTAAGAAAAAGGGGAGCAGCCTAATGTCAAAATTATTCTCGATTACAGAAGAGTACAGACTATCACTTTCTTATTTGATTATCAAAATTCTGGGGGTTAAATTTAAGTTTGTATCCGGAAGCATACCTTATCTAGTATTTTATCCGTTAAAAACAGGCTCCAATCTAGGTAAAAACAACAAAATAATTCTTAAAGACGAAGAAGGAAAAGAAAAAAGAGTTCATAAGATAAAAGGTTTGTGCGTTGATTTTAAAGGAGATAACAATTCTGTAATCATCCACAAAGGGGTAAAATTATTCAGAAGCAATATCTTATGCGATGGCAGCAATAACTCTATAGAATTCCACGAGGACAGCAACGGAACATATAAAATACTTGTTTACGGTAATAACTGCAAAGCAAGCGTTGGCAAAAAGACTAAAAGCTGCGACACAACAATACATTTGTACAAAAATGAAATCGAAATAGGAGCAGATTGCCTGTTTTCAAACAACATTCGAATTTTGACAGATGTGCATAAAGTCATTAATAAAGACACAAACGAAGTTTTAAATTCCGCAAAAGATAAAATTAAAATCGGGAATCATGTATGGGTTGGAGAGCGTGTAACAATGACCAAAAACGCACAAATACCCGATAATTGCGTAATTGGGATTGCATCTGTTGTAACAAAGAAATTTGACGAAGAATATTGTGTTATCGCCGGAGCTCCGGCAAAAATTGTCAAACACAATATTAATTGGATAGAATAGCCTTATGCTTAAACTCAAAAATATTATAAGCGACAAATACCTATTTGCTATAATCCTTACTATCGGTATCTTACTTAGACTAGTCATATTATTTCGAAACAATTTGATGTACGGTGATGAGATTGCGTTGTTTGAAAACATAAAGACTTTATCGTTTTCACATCTTTTTAGAGGATTGGATAATATTCAAGCCTGCCCGCCTGCATTCCTGTTTTTGTCAAAGCTTATGTTAATCTCACCAACTCACTCGTACAAACAGGATTTGTTGCTAAGAATTTTTCCGTTTATTTTTGGAACAGCATCTGTATTTTGTTTTTGGAGATTATGCAAACTGGTCATAAAAGATTCTGTTGTGAGAATGCTCGCTTTTTTAGTATTCACACTAAACACCCAAACAATTGCATACTGCGCAATTTTCAAACAATACTCCATGGAACTTTTGGTTGCGATTATTTTATATATTATTGCTTATCGAATAATTTTTGAAAAGACCTCAAAATGGTGGTACTTTTTACTTATCGCTATTTCTGTGTGGTTTTCATATTCCTGTTATTTTATTCTGGCTCCGCTGTTAATTTTTCTTTTGTTGAAAAATCGAACAGTTTTTCTTAAGACTATCATCCCACTGATTATAAGTTTTGCAACATTTTACTTTATATCACTGCGATACATAATAAGTTCTTCATATTTACAAATGCAAGATTGCTGGAATGGCTTAGATTTTGGATACTTAAGTTTTTCTCATCCGCTTAGATTGTTTATCCGAACAGGAGAATTTTTCTTCTGGGGCGGAACTACCCCGTATAAGATTTTAACAATTCTTTGCGGCATATTTATCGTATTTTTGTTTATCACTTATTTGATTTCAAAGCACGATAAAAAGCTTAAATTATACCTCACAACACCCATTCTACTCGTAATATTGGCTTCATGCCTGCACAAATATCCGATTGCAGCAAGACTTGTTCTATTCACATATCCGCTCCTTGCAATAATACTTGTAAGCTACAATTGCAAGTTCAAGAAAATTATACTGACTACAATATGCTTTTTAGCGATAACATCAGCTATTTATTACACTCCGTATTCATTTGACAAACCAAGGAATTCCATTGAAATTCAAAAAGGATATATGAATATTATTCAAGACTATTAATAAACTTCGCCCACAAATGTATTTTATGTTAATCTGATAATAGAAACAGGTGGAAAATGGTTGATAAAATAAAAGTCCGTGGAGCAAGAGTTCATAATTTAAAGAATATTGATGTCGATATTCCATTGAACAAAATTGTCGGAATTGCAGGAGTTTCCGGTTCCGGAAAATCTTCGCTTGCTTTGGGAGTGCTCTATGCAGAAGGTTCAAGAAGATATCTTGAAGCACTTTCGACATACACCCGAAGAAGAATGACTCAAGCAGAAAAAGCTTCTGTTGATGAAATATTATACGTACCTGCAGCATTGGCCTTGCACCAACGACCGGCAATTCCGGGAATCAGAAGTACGTTCGGAACAGGAACGGAGCTTTTAAACAGCCTGCGACTAATGTTTTCCAGATTGGCATCTCATTGTTGCCCGAACGGACACTATCATCAACCTACACTTGATGTTGCAGCTGAAAAGGAGTTAATTTGCCCGACTTGCGGAGAACATTTTTATGCACCGTCTGCGGAAGAACTTGCGTTCAACAGTCAAGGTGCTTGCCCGACCTGCAGCGGCACAGGCATCGTTCGTACGGTTGATGAATCAACTTTGGTTCCGGATGAAAACCTGACAATTGACGAGGGCGCTGTTGCACCTTGGGGAACTCTTATGTGGTCTTTGATGACAGATGTTTGTCGTGAAATGGGAGTGCGAACAAATATTCCTTTTAAAGATTTGAGTGACAAAGAAAAAGATATCGTTTACCACGGACCAGCCGAAAAGAAACATATTTTTTATAAGGCAAAAAACACTAATCAAGCCGGAGAATTAGATTTTACATACTATAATGCGGTTTATACAGTAGAGAATGCCCTTTCTAAAGTAAAAGATGAAAAGAGCATGAAGCGTGTCGAAAAATTTCTAAAACAAGGCATCTGTCCGGACTGCAACGGTAGCAGATTATCAAAAAAAGCCCGTTGCCCTAAACTTATGGGAATTTCTATTGACGAAGCATGCAAAATGACTCTTACTGATATCGTTGAATGGGTAAAAGAAGTTCCGCAAAGCCTGCCAACTGAAATGAAGCCAATGGCTGAAAGCATATGCGATTCGTTCTTAAATGTCGCAAAAAGACTCTTAGACTTGGGGCTGGGCTACCTAACCTTAGACAGAGCTTCCTCAACACTTTCAACTGGGGAAAGACAACGAATGCAGCTTGCACGTGCCGTCAGAAACAGAACCACCGGAGTTTTGTATGTATTGGATGAACCCTCAATAGGTTTGCACCCTTCTAATATTGTAGGGCTTAACGGGGTTATAAAAGATTTGATTGCAGACGGAAATTCCGTAATATTGGTAGACCACGACACTCAGATATTAAAAGAATCCAACTGGCTTATTGAAATGGGACCAAAAGCGGGTGTTGAAGGCGGATACGTAATTGCAGAAGGTACGATTCCGGAAATCGAAAATAATAAATCCTCCATAATCGGCGGTTTTCTTTCCGGAGAAAAGAAGGTGTTAACGACCTCCTCTCACAACAACTTGTTTGAAAATGGCGAAATCTGTTTATCCACTGATAAAATTCACACAGTAAAACCTTTATCAGTAAGGTTTCCAAAAGGCAAACTGACAGTTGTTACCGGAGTTTCAGGTTCAGGAAAAACGACAATGGTTCTGGAAAGTTTAGTTCCTGCGCTTGAATCACTTACTGCAAAAAAGAAAGCACCTACACATATTAAAAATATAGAAGCAAACGGAATCAATCAAGTAAAACTTATTGATGCGACCCCGATTGGAATAAATATTCGCTCCACTGTTGCAACTTATGCCAACATCCATGATGAATTGAGAAAAGTCTTTGCTAAAACGGATTCCGCAAAAGAATTGGGATTCAAAGCCGGCGATTTTTCTTACAACACAGGAAAACTCAGATGTCCAGTTTGCGACGGAACCGGAGTTATCAATCTGGACGTACAATTTCTGCCTGACGTTGAAATTCCATGTCCTGAATGCAGCGGCTCGAGGTATTCAAAAATCGTTGATAAGATAAAATTTGACGGGTATTCTCTGTCTGAATTAATGTCTATGGATATCTGCACTGCATTAGAAAAGTGTAAGAATATAAAAGTGGTTCAACAAAGATTACAAACCCTAAAAGATTTAGGATTGGGATACCTAACCCTCGGAGAAGCAACCCCCGGATTATCTGGCGGAGAGGCTCAAAGACTCAAACTTGCCAGCGAAATGCGTAAAACACAATCCGATACAGTTTTCGTGTTCGATGAACCTACAATCGGGCTACACCCTTCTGACATTCAAACATTGCTGAATGTCTTCGAAACATTGATAGATAATGGTGCCACCGTTATCGTCATAGAACACGACTTGGACGTAATCCGAAATGCCGATTACATAGTCGATATGGGACCTGAAGGTGGTGAACAAGGCGGCAAAATAATATTCTGCGGAACACCTACAGAATTAAAGAACTGCAAAGAATCTAAAACTGCAAAATTTATATAATTCTTTCTTCCTTTGTTTTTGGAGTTATGTGCAATTCGTAATTGATACTTTCCAAATAATCTCTGAAAAGTTCATCATAAGTTTTGCCCAATGATACAAATTTATCACGAATTTTGCCCGGCCATTCAATATCATCTTTTATCAAATATTTTTCGCCAATAACCATTTTGTATTCTTCATTTAGGTCAATTGGCTCAAACGCTCTTGTAATAGGATTTCTTACACGTATCGCATCCGAATACTCAGCCGAAACCTTGCCGTCTTTAATATCTTTTATTAAACTACGGTTAACTTGTACATCTGACCAGTGAATAATTGTGTTTCTGGTCGGAGCCTTTAAGTTTGCTAAAATGTTTTCCGTAATAAGACCTGCCAGTTCCGAACCTTTTACAGCGCCGATTCTTAAATTTGATAAGTCTTCACTTACACCGTCAAAAATCTTCATAACTGCAAGGTTGTTGGCTTTATCTTCCAAGCCACCTCTGACAATTGAAGATTGTAATCCGACGGTAAAGACCCCAGAATCCAGTTTATTTCTGATAATTCTTTTAATCGCACTTGTTAAATAATTCATTAAATAACTGTTTTTATAACGAATTTCATTACCATATGAAAGAGAATTCATGCCGGTATCCGCCTTTTCTTCATTTTTAAGCTCGGCAGTCGCTTTCTCTTCAATCATAGATTTGAAAAACTTGTTTTTCATCAGCTGAATTTTCGCTTCTTCTGCATATTCCAACCCTATCCGGTCAAGAATTTCGTTCACTTTATTAGGGAATTTTTGTTTAGAATCTTCGATTGCCCCTTCTGACTTCAATTCATCCAAAGATATTAAAGGCTTCATATCCTTTTCAAAGAATTCGTTCAAAAATACTTGGAATGGATGTTCTTCCAGACCATCTGCAAGAGTTGTTTCCGTGAAAAACGGAGTCATAGTACCACGCACGAGATTGCCGTCATCGTCGAATTCAAGATTCAGAGCTTTTATCATTTCATTGTCTTTACCCAATGAATTTATACTTGTTTTACCTGAATTTGATTGAACATTCTTGTGGTCGTGACCATTTAATATATGGTTAATCTGAGGAACATTTTTTCTCACAATTTCTGATAAACGTCCGCCCATGTGTGACATAAGAACAACAACACCTTTTGGATTTTCTTTCTTGAATGCATCCACTTCATTTTTGATAGCATTAATTGTCCCTTGAATATCTGATTCTTTAAGATTTGCATCCTTTTGGTTTGAGTTATCATAAAATTCCAACCCATTTAGCAAACCAGGGTTATAAAAATCCATTGTCGGAATAGTTGCTCCTACAAATAAAATTGTGTGGAATAACTCAGGATTTTTATCATCAGGAATCTTGTACATAGCTGATTTTACAATTTTATCACAACTTTGCATTGCCTCTGCAACCGAAGGAGATTTGTCCAAATCCACATTTGTTACAAGAGAAGTCATCGGATTCTTTTTCATAACATTCAAAATAAATTTATCTCCGGCATCAAGACAGTGGTTCCCCATTTCAAAAAGCGTTTCTACCAGTGAACTTCGTGTTCCATTCTGGTTTGGAGATTTGTCAACCAAACCTTTTACAATCATTCGCACACTGTCAATTGTTTTTAGCAATGCTAAATTTTGAATATCACCATTAGACAAATCCGGACGAGTCAAAAAGCCTTTTTTGGAAGGATTAATAAACCAATCCCCGACTATCGCAAAGAAATTCTTTGTAGAAGGTGAATCTGCTTTCGGAAAGAATTCACTTGCGTTATTTTCAATAGTCTTTAATACTCTCGGCAAACGTAATATGTTTCCGTGATTATCCGCTGTTGCCAAAATATTTACTCTTGCGGCCTTAAAATTGGGTTCACCCATTTGAACCTTTTGAATCATTACACACACACACCTTTCTATTCTATATTTTTAAAATTGTTAAAACATCAGCATCATTAACAGCTTTCAATGACGGATTCAACTGTACAGCCTTTGTATAATCATCAACAAAGCCTTCATCTTTCAAATCACGCTTAATCGCTGCACGATAATAATATGCCTCCGCATATTGAGGATTGTACTTAATAGCCATATTAAAATCAGCCAACGCACTGTCACGATTTTGGAGAATGTATTTTTGCAACGCTCTTATATAATAACATTCAGCCAATTTCGGATTCGTAACCGGTTTTGTCGTTATATCAGGAGCAGCATTAACCGGTTGTCGCAAAGCCGGAGCTTGCACTGCATCTTTTCTTGGGTCAACCTTTACAACACTTGCCTTAACAGGGGAACTTACTGTATCAACAGCAGAAGTTTGATATGCAATCTTTTGAATAGCCGCAGGATTTACCTTAGGCTGTCTTAATGCCTTGTTCAATTCTGCCGGAGCTGATTTATAGACTACAGAATCAGGAGTTGCTGAAACTACAACAGGCTTTTGATTTTGCGCAATCTGTTGCTGAATTTCCATTTCTTTTACGAAAACCGGACTTTCCTCAGCTATGGCTATTGCGTTTTTAAAGTCTTCTTCTGCGCCTTCGCTATCAAAATAGCGCTTTTTCAAGCGTCCTCTGTTTGCTAACGCTGTAATATCTTCTGGATCAAGTTTTATTGCAATGGAAAAGTCACTCAATGCGCCTACATTAAAGTTTAATTTACGTTTAACAACACCTCTATTGTTAAAAGAAGCAGAGTCCGCCGGATTTAGTTTTATCGCAGTATTAAAATCTTCCAGAGCTTCTTCATTCTTCTCTGTTCTTGTTTTCAAATTTCCTCTGTTATAATAAGCATCCGCATAATTCGGGTCAATTTTAATTGCAGTATTGTACGCTACAAGAGAATCAGCTGGTTTTCCTAATTCTGCAAGGACAACGCCTCTGTTATTGTGTGCAAACGCATATTTTGGATTTATAGCTAACGCTGCATCATAATCTTTTAATGCCTCTTCACGCTTATTGGAAATATGTTTCAAATACCCTCTGTTTAGGTAAAACTCTTCATTTTTCGGATTAAGTCTTATTAAAGTGTCATAATCTTCTATTGCAGCCTGAATATTCCCAATCAAATAATTCAAATATGCTCTGTTTATATAGGCATCAACCGCACCTGAATTTGCTTGAATAGTTCTGTTATACCCTTCAATAGCTGTCATTACGGCAGTTTTATCTACAACTTTTTTAGGTGTATCGGTTATTGCAAATACCGAATTCACCGTAAAAGTGACAATTGTAAGTAAGATAAGACTTTTCACCAAGTTTTTCATTCTTTATCCCTTTTCAACAATAGAACCACACAGTTCCCCATCAATTGCGATATGTCGTAAAGATATCCTAACACAAAAAATAAAATTTAAAAGTAGTTCTTTTGGATTAAATATTAATTATAGACAAACACAGGAGTTCTAATATTTAAAATAAAATAACATTATCTCTTGTATTGTTTAGCAAGAAAACATTCCCCACCTGTGTAATATCTTAGTTGATACATATTTCATATAATTAAATATGGTGAAATTGTTAACTACGGAGTTTTGTTATGAAACAGTATCTAAACAAAAGCGGACAATCAAACGTATACTCATATGAAATAGGAACAGATTATATCCTCGTAACATTTTATGGAAGAGGATTTCAAAATTATTTATATACTTACGCATCTACCGGTGTAGATAATGTCGAAAAAATGAAACAACTTGCTGAAGCTGGCATCGGTTTAAACAGTTTTATAAGTAAAATAATCAAGCACAATTACGAAAGAAAGTGATAAGTTGAGTTAACTTTAAATTTGCGAATCATTTCTTTATCTAAATTCGTTACAAGTTCATTTATAAATTCTATGCGATTTATTTGAATAGCAACTATTTAAAACGTACACCAATTGACTTTAGTTAAAAATATGTTATCATGTAAGTGTAGTCGATTTAGCATGCTGAGTTTATCTTAGCGTTCGATTATGGTCGTTAGCGAGAAGACTGGGTTTATCCCATCAAAAGTTTTTCTCGCTTTTTTAGTGTTGACTAATAATTTGGGAATGTTATCATGAGTAAATGATTGACAGATATGTTCAAATTGAATTAGCAAAGCTCTATAAGAGAATTTTTGAAATTGAAATTTCATTAAAACAAAAGATGTTTTTTGCACTCAAAGAAACCTATCACGAAAAAATGTTTTTTAGAATTATTCCTTATATAAATAGTTTAAAAAATGTTTCTAAAGAAATTCTAAAAATTCAAAAGACAGAATTAAGCGAAGAGAAAAAACTAAATAAATTTCTCTCTATGGCATATATGTCGGATGTACTCAACATTTTAACAATGTATAAACCGGTATATAAATATAAAATTTTTCAAAAGAACTTTTATGGTTATGAAATTGATGATGCAAGATTTCAAGAGGTAATAACTTTTACAGGAAAGCTCATTAAATTAAGAAATTCAATTATGCATTTTAACGTTTCTACTTACAGAAAATCAAAATCTGCTTTCTTGGAAACATTAATTTATTGGGAGAAACTTTTAGATTGTCCTAACATGAAATACATACACTGTCATCACTTTACAGACAAACCAAGAGTTGCATCAATATTAAAAGCCCTGGCAGAAACATATCCTGATTTTTTAAACTTGAGTGACCGATTAGTTTGCGATATGTTTGATGACATAGCATTTATTAATGGTTGGGATATTAATAATTTACCAGAATATTGGACTATTGGACGGACATTATACGATTTAAAACGCAAATACAAATCAAGAATATCTGAATAACCATTTCAATATACAATCCTTTCAGATGAACGGCTACAACAACAGCGTAATCAATTCATCAACAATCAGCAAAACAATAGCCGATAAAGGGACTTGAACCAACGACCGTTTTATTGTTTATGGCGCTCCTCTTTTTATTAGTAAATTATTTGATTATAAGACTAAATCATTTACCAATAAGCCAATAAATGGTATAATTGGTGTGTCTTGTATACCTATCTAACGTAACCCAAGGAGTGTTGCAAATGAAACCTACCGCAGAACATTATTCAGGCAAGTCATTGAACTATCCAAAGCGAAGTTACAACAGAACGAATCAAAATATCAAAAAACTTCTGGAGGCTAATGGTATTATATGGAGTGTGGAGAAGGCAATGCAATCTCAGAAGATAGAATCTCTGAGAACATTGGATGATAGGGGAGAAACTCTTGATTTCATGAAGATAGACTTACTTAGTTTGTACAATCATAAAAAAAAGACTAACCAAAACTCCATCGTTGTTTGTTAAGAGCATTCACCAGCATTCTAACAATTTAGTACACATTATTATAACATTTGTCCATTTCAAACAAAAACTATAGGAGTAACAAAAAAAAAAAAAAAGAAAATGAATATAGTATAAGACAATATATAAAGGAGCCAGTATGAAAAAAATTTGTATCTTATTTGCAGTGCTTATTATGTTCCAATCTTTGTGTTTCGTTTATGTCGCAAAGAATTATTCAAATCCAGATTACAAGAGATATGACTTGTATATGCACTCAACCTATAGAGCCGACCAATATATACTAGACCACAAAACAGGACGTATATGGGCTTTGTATTCAGGTGGTGCTAATGCGAACAACTACTGGAGCGAAATGAAACGTAATGACTTGTCCGACTTTTGGGATGAAGATGCTCTTCAAGAAAGCGGTGAAGAGAAAACCAGTGG
>CAKVMU010000042.1 GCA_934773085.1 uncultured Candidatus Melainabacteria bacterium | reverse complement strand
ATACAGGCATGGGCTTGGAACGTATTGCGATGGTTTGTCAAAATGTTGCATCAACTTTTGAAACAGACCTTCTTCGCCCAATTTTGGATAAGGTTTCTGAAATGTCAGGTGTTCCTTACAAAAAATCAGAAAAGACTGATGTTTCTCTCAGAATTATCACAGACCACGCAAGATGCGTAACATTCTTAATCTCAGACGGTGTTATCCCTGGTAATGAAGGCAGAAGCTACGTTTTGAGAATGATTTTGCGTCGTGCTCTTCGTCACGGCAAGATTCTTGGCATGGAACTTCCGTTCTTGTACAAATTAGTAGACACTGTTGTCGAAAACTATGGCGAAGCTTATCCGGATTTGGTTAAGAACAAAGAAAAAATCATTGATACTATCAAAAAAGAAGAAGAAAGATTCGCCAAAACTCTTGACAGAGGTTATAAACTTCTTGATGAATTCATCTCATCCAAGAAAGATATTGACGGTGAAAGTGCATTCAAACTCTATGATACTTTCGGGTTCCCGTTTGAATTGACCCGTGAGATTGCGGAAGAAAATGGATTAAAGATTGATGAAGCCGGTTTCAAGGCTGCTATGCAGGAGCAAAAAGACCGTGCAAAAGCAGCAACTGCAAAGATTTCTGTTACCGGTGATATGAAGTATGCGAAGGTTGAAGAACAAGTCGGTTCAACTGAGTTTATCGGTTATGAAGAAACCGAATGTGATTCAAAAGTTTTGGCTTTAATCGAAGGCGAAGGATATACGGATGTTGTTCTTGATAAAACTCCATTCTACGCTGAATGCGGTGGTCAAACCGGTGACAGCGGTTATTTAACTAACGATGAATTGAAGGCGGAAGTTTTAACAACATTCAAGGTAAATCAACTATTTGTTCACAGATGTCAAATTGTAAACGGCGAAATTAAAGTCGGCGATTCTGTTTTTGCTCAAATTGATAAAGCAAGAAGAAGTGAAATTCGTGTTCACCATACATCAGCTCACCTTTTGCAAGCTGCATTAATCAAGGTTGTCGGGGATGAAGTTAAACAGGCAGGTTCACAGGTTGAAGAAAACCGTATGAGATTTGACTTTACTTTCTCAAGAGCAATGACTCCGGAAGAAATTCAGAAAACAGAAGATTTGATGAATGAGTGGATTGCCCAAAAACTTCCTGTTCATACTGATGTTATGGATATTGAACAAGCAAAACTTACAGGTGCGACAGCTTTGTTCGGAGAAAAATACGAAGATGTTGTTCGTGTTGTCTCTATTGGCAAAGAACCTGTCATCTCCAAAGAATTTTGTGCAGGTACTCATGCATCTAACACAAGCGATTTAAGACTTGTCAAAATTGTATCTGAGGGTGCAATCTCTGCAGGTACAAGAAGAATAGAGCTTGTTGTTTCCAAAGCTGCGTTAGAATTCTTGAATAACAAGGCTAAAGTTACCAATACTCTTGAGGCAAAATTCAAAGTTCATACAGAAGAAGTTCTTGACCGTGTGGAAAAATTGGCAGAAGAAAATCGTGAGCTTCAAAAAGAATTGGCACGTGTTAAAGAAGAACAAGCAAGAGGAAAATTTGCAACCTTTATATCAAAAGCAAGAGATATTGAAGGCGGTAAGTTATTCATTTCAAGAATTGAGAATTTTGATTCAGATGCTGTTAAATCAGGTATTGAACTTCTTGGAAATAAACTTGGTGAAAGCATTATCGTACTTGCAAATGAGAGAATGGTAATTGCCAAAGTTTCAGATGGTTTTGTTAAGAAAGGTGTCAATGCCGGTAAAATCGTTGGAGAAATCGCAAGAGCAACCGGTGCAAACGGTGGCGGAAGGCCTAACTTTGCACAGGGTGGTGTAAAAGATTTTTCTAAACTTGATGAAATTCTTGTTAAGATTGAAGGTGATTTGGCATAATGTCTGATTATCTTAATAACAAGTTTGATGTAATAGTTGTAGGTGCGGGGCATGCCGGATGTGAGGCTGCCTTAAGTGCCGCACGGTTGGGATGTAATGTTTTATTATGTACATTAAACCTTGATAATATTGCGTTGCAGCCTTGTAACCCTGCGATTGGCGGGCCTGCAAAATCAACACTTGTAAGAGAGATTGATGCTCTGGGCGGAGTTATGGGTGAAGTTGCGGATGCGACTTATATCCAAATGAAGACTCTTAATTCTTCAAAAGGGCCGGCTGTCAGAGCATTGCGTGCGCAATCAGACAAAAAAGAGTATTCAAATTACATGCGCCACATTTTGGAGAGCACTCCGAATATTTGGCTGAAGCAGTGTTGTATAACCGAACTTCGTAAAAAAGATGGCAGAATTGTTGGTGCAATGGATGAATACGGAATTGAGTATTCCTGCCGTGCAGTGATTTTAACAACAGGGACTTCTCTTGAAGGCAAGATGTATGTCGGACTTCAGGCTTATTCAGGTGGAAGACTTGGGGAGCGTGCTGCAATCGGGCTTTCTGCGTGGTTAAGAGAAAACGGGATTAATACTAAAAAATTAAAGACCGGAACTCCTGCAAGAGTGGACAAGAGAACGATTGATTATTCTAAGATGACGATTCAGCCAGGGGATGAGGAATTAAGTTTTTATTCATTTAAGCCAAATCGTCCTGTAAGAGCGCAAGTTCCTTGTTATTTAACAAGAACAAATGAAGAGACTCACAAGATTATTCGTGCAAATCTTGATAAATCACCGATGTATCAAGGGTTGATTCAAGGGGTTGGACCGAGATATTGTCCTTCTATTGAAGATAAAATTGTAAGGTTTGCATCAAATCCTTCTCATCATATTTTTATTGAGCCGGAAGGCTTGAATACGTATGAAGTTTATATTCAAGGATTTTCAACGAGCTTGCCGGCATGTGTTCAGGTGGAAATGTTGCGTTCACTCCCGGGATTGGAGAGGGCACACATAATCAAGCCTGCTTATGCGGTTGAGTATGATTATGTTCCGGCGATTCAGACAAAGCATTCTTTAATGTCAAAAGATATTGAAGGCTTGTTCTTTGCGGGACAAATTAACGGAACAAGCGGGTATGAAGAGGCAGCCGCGCAAGGTTTGGTTGCGGGTATTAATGCGGTTAAGTATTTGAACTCTTCCGAAATGCTTGAGCTTTCAAGGAGTTCGTCTTATATTGGAACATTGATTGACGATTTGGTTACAAAGGATATTCAAGAGCCTTACAGAATGCTAACTTCACGTTCAGAATACAGACTTCTTTTGAGACAGGATAATGCGGACAGCAGATTGACCGAGACTGGATATCAAATAGGTTTGATTGACGATGTTCAGTATGGAATTTATAAACATAAACAGGAAGAAATATTTAAAGAAACCGAACGTTTGAAAGAGGCGAAGATTCCTGCAACGGATGAAGTTAATGCGATACTTGCGAAATACGAAGAACACATCGATCGTGGTGTAAGATTGGCAGAGCTTCTAAAACGTCCAAATATAAATTATAAGGTTTTCAAAGAAATTGATGAGGAAACAAGAAATTTGAACTTGAGTTCTGATATTACGGATGAAGTTGAAGTATTGGTTAAATACGAAGGCTACTTAAAACGTCAGGAGCAACAGGTTGAAACTGCTGAAAAACTTGAGAAGTATAAGATTCCTGCAAATATTGATTATTCAACGTTAAAACATATTTCGACTGAGACTCGTGAAAAATTAGAGAAAGTAAGACCTCAAAACCTTGCGCAGGCATCAAGAATCGGTGGAGTTAAACCTGCTGATATTTCTGTTTTAATGGTAATGTTAAAAGGTTAAAGGGGTAATTTCTCTGTAATTTCTGATTGATGTATAATACTAATATGGGATTGAGGGGAATTTTTACATTTTTATTAATGCTGTTTTTAGTTCAGCCGGCTTTTGCAATAAAAATTGGGTTGCAAACGCAGGTTGGGAGAACATTTATCGGCGCTTCAACCCAAGCACAAATTATTGATTGCAGAACGAATAAACTTATCTTTGTTATGGATAAGATGAAGGGTTACGAGTTTAAACCTTATCATGGAATTATTGCGATAAAAGTGGACGGACAGTTCAAAAAAATCAAGAGCGATAAAATTGTTATAAAACCGGAAGAAGGCGGTTTTGTAAGCGTAAAACGTAAATGGTACCGTGGACATTTTATGCTTACGAATGACGGAATGGGCTTGACAGTTATAAATGATATTCCGATTGAGGAATATTTGCGGGGCGTTGTTCCTTCTGAGATGCCTCCTTCGTGGGAACATGAGGCACATAAGGCTCAGGCGATTGCAGCGAGAAGTTATGCAATGGCAAACAAGGGGAAGCGTGCTAAATATGGATATGACTTGAAAGATACTCCGGAAGACCAAGCTTACGGCGGAGCCAGTGCTGAAACAACTCAGACGAATGAGGCTGTGTCTGAAACAGAGGGAATTGTTCTTATATATAACGGGAAAATTATTCCGGCATATTATTCTGCATCAGCAGGAGGCAAGACGGTTGCATCAGGTCAGGTTTGGACAAAAGACTTAGCTTTTTTGAAATCCGTGCCATCCTTTGATGACGGGATTAAGAAGAACGGTCATGGGGTCGGAATGAGTCAGTATGGGGCGAATAATCTTGCAAAAAAAGGGTATAACAGTTATCAAATATTGAAATACTTTTATGCGAATACAAAGTTTGCAAAATTGAGATCTGAGTAGGGGTAAATAAAGGGTAAATAAAAAATAAAATTAAGGATATAAAAAATGAAGACAGCACAAGTAAACGGAAATAAGATTGTAGTAAAAGAGATTGAGAATATTACGCTTGATGGCAGAAAGGGCGCAGTAGTAAAGGTTTTGGGTTGCGGGCTTTGCGGTTCGGATATTGTGAAATTCAGACACAGTTTGGTTCATGACGGTGCGGTTTTAGGTCATGAAATTGTTGCTGTTATTGAGGAAATCAACTCTGATACTAATTTTAAAGTGGGTGATAAAATTGTTTCATCCCACCATATTCCTTGTTTTAATTGCACTTACTGTAAACACGGAAATTATTCTATGTGTCATCATTTCAAAGAAACAAATATTTTTCCGGGGGGATTTAGTGAAAGAGTTTATTTGTCAGAAGAGCATTTGAAGAATGTTGCTCATGTGGTTCCTGTAAATATGACAAACGAGGAAATCTCTTTTTATGAACCTTTGGGGTGCTGTATTAGGGCTATCAAAAGATGCGGATTGCAGATTGGAGACAGGGTTTTGGTTGTTGGTTTGGGTTCAATCGGGCTTTTGATGGGCGAAGGTTTAAGAGCGCTGGGTTACAAAGTTTACGGTTGTGATTTGATTCAGGACAGAATAGACCTTGCAAATAAGTTCGGAATTGAGGCTTGCCATACAAAAGATTTGGGCAAACCTGAAGTTGATGCGGTATTTATGACATCAGGTGCTGATAAGGCTCTCGATACTGCGATTAAGGCTGTGCGTGCAGGCGGTAAAATCTTGGTATTTTCAAGCACGCCGAATAATACCGGATATCCGAACAACGAAATTTATTACAAAGAATTGACTGTTATGGGCAGTTATTCTCCGTCACCTAAGGATTTGGAAGATTCATTTAATCTACTGACTTCCGGTAGGGTCAATGTTAAAGGGCTAACGACCACTTATACTTTGGATAGAATTCAGGAAGCTTTTGACGATACAATTTCGAATAAGATTTTTAAGGCGTATATTAAGATATCTGAATAATATTTCCGTTATCGTCCCAAGTGATTTCACCTTGAGGTTCTAGTCCGTGGTATCTGTAGGTGTTTTCGATAAATTTCGGATTGAACAAACCTTTTGACACAAGTATTTTTACAATTTTGTCTAACATTGTTGTACTGCCCGCAATAGTTCCGTTAGCTGAAGCGGCTTTAACTCCATCATAAAAAATGTGTGAACCTGCAAATGACATCTCTGTTAAATCGCTGTATGTGATTGGTAAAGCATCACTTATTAGGATAACTTTATCCGCTGGTTTTGTTTTAAAGAAAAGCTTTAAAGCATCGTCGTAGACGTGGACTCCGTCTGCAATTATTTCTGCATAAATATTATCGTTAATGAGTGTGGAAAGTGCGGTGCTCTGTCCACGGTGTGAGATTCCTGCCATTCCGTTGAATGTGTGAGTTGCTCCGGAAACTTTTGACAAATCTCCTCCGACACAGTGTCCGGCTTGGATTTTTACCCCACGAGTTTTAAGATAATCAATTAATCCTTCGTCCAATTCCGGAGCCAAAGTGACGATTTTTATAAAATCATCTTCTAATCGTTTGTAATTATCCGGAGTAAGTTTCAAAAAGTGTTCCGGATTATGAATACATTTTTTTTCCGGATTGATAAATATTCCTTCAAGATGAATGCCCAGAATCGCAGGACAGTTTTTTGCTGCTTCTTTTATCACTTTAACTTGGCGATTAATATTTTCGACAGAATCGGTTACAAGAGTCGGGAAAAATGCGCCGATACCGATGTTGCGGAGTTTTGTAGCCAAGCTGACAATTTCATTTGGGTCGGAAACAGTGCTGAAATCGACTCCAAATGCACCGTGGAAGTGTTGCTCTATCATTAGAGGTGTTTTAAACATTTTTAGTCTCCCAGAAAAATTTCTCTGACTTTTTCTCTGTCATCAAAATGTATTGTTTCATCCGCAAGGATTTGATAATCTTCGTGTCCCTTACCGGCTACGAGAACTACATCGTTGAGGTTTGCAATCTTGTATGCTTCTTTAATTGCAAGTTCTCTGTCTGGTTCTACAATAACGTCGTTAACGTGTTTGAATCCCGCAAGAATATCTGTAATAATCTGTTGAGGGTTTTCGCTGCGAGGATTGTCGCTTGTTACGATAACTTTGTCTGCCAGTTCTTCTGCAATAGCGCCCATTTTTGGACGTTTGGTTGCATCTCTGTCTCCGCCGCAGCCGAATATACAAACAAGTTTTCCGTTTGCCGGAGTGATTTCCCGAGCCGCTTTTAAAACGTTTTCCAATCCGTCAGGAGTATGCGCATAGTCGACAATTACAGTCGGTTTGGTGACGACAACTTCAAATCTGCCGGCAACTCCCGGAATTTTTTCTAAAACACGTATAGATTTTTCTACATCAAAACCGATTGCAAGTGCGGTTGTAATTGCAGCCAAAATGTTATAAACGGAAAACATTCCGTTCATCGCAAGGTTCGCTTTGTATTCTTTGCCTTTTACAACACACGTAAACGATGCTCCGTCGTGGTTAAAGGTAATGTCTTTTGCCTGTACGTCAGCTTTTGGTGATGTTCCGTAAGTGTATGTGCTGACAGTTGGAGAAATGACTTCCAAGAATCTGTCTGCGTATTCATCATCAATATTTATTACAGCAAAATCTCCGGCAACCAAGTCTGCAAATAACAGAGCCTTTGCACGGAAATAATTATCCATTGTGATATGAAAATCCAAGTGATCTTGAGTTAGATTTGTGAGTACCGCACCGTTGAAATCAACATAATCAACTCTGTGTTGTACAAGCGAGTGAGAAGATACTTCCATTACAACATTATCAATGCATTTTTCGTTAATATCATAGAGCAATCTCTGTAATTCCGGTGCTTGTGGAGTTGTGTGTTTTGCATCGTGATAAGAATCTTCGCTGAAAAATTTATGTCCGAGTGTTCCGATTAAGGCACATTTTTGGTCAAATGCTTCATACAATTTTTGTAAAAGGTGTGTTACGGTTGTCTTACCGTTTGTCCCTGTAACTCCTATAACATTTAGTTTTTGCGAAGGACTTGCGTAGAAAATGTCAGAGATTTTCGCAATCATTTCAGAGGTATCAGAAACAACGATTTGCGGAGCATCCATGCTGAGACGTCTTTCCACAACGCACGCAAGAGCACCGTTAGCCAAGGCTTCTTCTGCGTATTCGTGTCCGTCTACGTGCTCGCCTGTCAGGCATATAAAGATGTCATTAGGTTTTGTTTTCTTTGAATTGTATGAAATTCCTTCTACTTCGTCTGACATGTCTTCGATGTTAACTAGTTCTGTATAATTAATGCTGTCAATTAAATTACCTAATCTCATGTTTATCCTTCCTGTTAGTTTCTTATTCCTTTATCCGGTTGCAGATTGAGGATGTGTGTAACTTGAGTTGAAATCTCTTTAAATATAGGAGCAGCAACTGTGTTTCCCCAAATTTCTCCGCCTTGTGCAGAGTCCACAATTACATAAATTAAAACTTGTGGGTCTGTAGATGGCATATAACCTACAATTGACGTATAAAGTTTGTTTGTATAACCGGCGCCGTTTTCCTTTGGTTTAATTGAAGTACCGGTTTTTGCTGCGATGTTGTAATTATCGGATTTTATTGGAGATTTTCCTCTGTTTATGCTTTCCGTAAGAAGTTCTGTTACAACTCTTGCGTGCTCCGGTGACATTACTTGAACTCTTTTTACTTTAACAGCTTCTTCTTCCGGAGAATATTTGATTACGTGAGGAGTAACTCTGACTCCATCGTTTGCAAGGGCAGAAACAGCGGAAACCATTTGTATTGCGGTAACAGATGAACCGTAACCGTATCCCATTGATGCGTGGTCAGAAGCATCCCATCGGGAAGCAGGTTTTAGGATACCAACGGATTCTCCAGGTAAATCAATTCCTGTTTTCTCTCCAAACCCAAATTTTTTGAGCATGTCATGGTATTCGTTTCTGGTCATCATTTGCGCAACGAGTACGGAAGCAACGTTGCTTGAGTGTTCAAAAAGGTATACCAAATCTATCATACCAGGGTTTGGATGTCTGTTGTAGTCGTAGTTTTTAATTGTCCACCAACCGACTTTTATCTTACCTGTATCGTTGATTTTTGAATATTTGTTTATTTTCCCCAACTCGATTGCAGATGCAACTGTTATGGTTTTGAATGTTGAACCTGGAGGAAAAACATCCGTCAGTGTCCAGTTTTTTGTTTGAAAACTTGTTGCGGATTTGAAATTATTTGGGTCAAAATAAGGATAAACTGCATATGCCAGAATTTCCCCGTTTCTCGGATTCATGACAATAACAGCACCTCTGAATGCGTTGAATTTTTGGATAGCTTTCATTAACGCTTTTTCACATACGTGCTGAACAGCAGCATCAATAGTAAGTGTAACATCTTTACCTTTTACAGGTTTTGTCGCTGCGACTGGGTCTGTTGATATATTATAAATAACTTTTCCCTTCGGAGTTATTTCAAACTCCGCACCTTTGGTAACTGTTTCTAATTTGTCTTTTGCAGTGTATTCAACTCCGGAAGCCACATCAGCATCAAAATTATAATACCCTAAAACGTGAGCAGCTAAAGAACCTTGCGGATAAGTTCTGATGCTTTTTTTATCCATCGGAATTTCACGCAAATTTAACCTTGCTATTTTATCTCTTGTATGTCTGTCAACGTTTTTTTTCAGTGAAATTAACGGTGCATCTTGGTTGATTTTTGCCAATAAATTCATTGGCGAAATCTTTAATATAGGAGCAAGCATTTTTGCTAACTCTTCCGGATTATGCACCATGTCATCTTTTTTTATATATATATCATAGTAGACTGTATCAGTTGCAAGTTTGATTCCGTTTCTATCGTAAATATTCCCTCTCATAACGAAGGAGCTTGCTCTTCTTTGGTTCTTTGCTTTTATGCGAAAGTGGCGCACATCAAGAACTTGGACCGCAAATAAATATATAACGAATAGGGCAACCAAACTCAGGAAGATGATTTGTAACCACATTAATCTTTCTGAAAAAACTTTGTTTTTATTGGGTTTTCCAATTTGTCGCATAAAACCTCTCCCTGTGAATATAATATCATAAGCATGCCCATTGTGAAATAATTTAAGATTCGTTAAGAAATGGTGTGGTATAGCTGAAATTCGAGAGCGAAAAGCATGCTAATTTTTCATAAAGTGTAAAAAATACACCGAATGATGGGTGACCAGTTGGGCTATTTTTAAGTGCATTTTGTACACTTTATGCTTAAATGCCCGCTGCTGCTTGTTTCTCAGAATCTTAACAAAAGTTCACAGACCCTCTTGACAAACAATCTTATGTGTTGCATAATGAAATTGTTGAATGAAGTGTATGTAAAACACTTAATAAATCACCGGAGGTGATAGAGATGCAAATAAACAGAATAAACAATATAAATTTTAGAGAAAACACATTATCAAGAGAAATGAATTCGCAAGATGCAATTTTGATGTTGAGAGACCCAAATGCAGCGGTTAAGTTCCAACAAAGCCAAGAATATGCAAGAA
>CAKVMU010000041.1 GCA_934773085.1 uncultured Candidatus Melainabacteria bacterium | reverse complement strand
GTACTATATCACTAGAAAATCTACCGGTGCTGATGCATTCCCAGGAACATACGACTTCAAAGAACACACCGAACGTCCTTATTAGTTTGGTTTTCGAGAGTTTGTTAAGGTTTGTAACAAAAGAAATAAGTCGTGAAATTGAGATAAAATTTTATACTTTATATATATGTAAACACTAAGTATAGGATTTTATAAGATGGCTTATTTAACATTCACTTCTGAAGAAAAACAAAATACTTGCTTTAAGTTTATCGGAGCAACAACTCCTTCTGAAAAAACAACTCATTTAATTTCTAATAACGTATCATTACTCTCATCTTCATTCTCTTCTGAAGGTGGAAATGATACTTGCAGTTTCTATTCTGGTCCGTCAGATACAACAATCATAGCATTTGGCGAAAGCTGTGAGTCAGCTGGTTCAATTGCATATTCAGGTTCTGAATCTTGCGGATCAATCGCTTATACAGGAGGCGGAGAATCTTGTGGCTCAGTTGCTTCTGCATCTGTATCTACAAGTTCAAGCGTTGGCGGTGGTTGCAGCTATAGCTGCTAAGAGATTACAAAAGAGATTTGATTTTAATCCGAATTATTCAATTCGGATTTTTTTTGTAAACATTTTGTCAAACAATTCTGTCAATGATATGATTAGAAAAGGGGGAAGTATTCAATGGGAGAAGAATTTAATCTTATACAATTTTTAAAAAGCGCCGTGTCAACAGGGGCTTCAGACGAACACCTTACAGTAGGACACCCGCCTTACATAAGGTTAAACGGATTTATTAAAAAGGTTAACATGGACTCTTTAACAAAAGAGGATTTGGACACTGCCATTCTTAGTATCGCCCCTATTGCAATCAGAGATGAGATTTTAACAAGATGCGATGTCGATTTTATGTACGAAATAAAAGGTTGTTCAAGATTCAGGGTGAATTATAACAGACAACTTGGCATGCCAGCTCTTGTCATAAGAAACATCCCTTACGGAATTCCTACTCTTGAGGACTTGAATCTTCCTGATATTCTATCAAACATAATTCAACATCAAAACGGTATAATCCTTGTAACAGGACCAACCGGAAGCGGAAAGTCAACAACGATTGCATCTTTGATAAATAAAATAAATACAACTAGCTCAAAACATATAATAACAATTGAAGATCCGGTTGAATACGTTTTCAATTGTCAAAAAAGCATTATTTCGCAAAGACAGGTAGAAGTCGACACCGCAAGTTTTTCTGACGGTATAAAATATGCCCTAAGGCAAGACCCTGATGTAATATTTATCGGTGAGATTCGAGATAAAGATACCATGGCTGCAGCATTAAAAGCATCTGAAACAGGTCATCTTGTCTTGTCTACTCTGCACACAAACGATGCGGTTCAAACAATTAACAGAATAGTCAACATGTTTGAAGAAGCCAACAGATATATGATTAGAAAACAGTTGTCCGAAACACTTAGAGCAACGATTGCTCAAAAGCTTGTTTATTCAGATGCGAATTCAAAACGTTTTCCGGCATGCGAAATAATGGTTGTAACTCCGACTATAAAAGATTACATAAACAAAGATCAAACAGACGAGATTTATGACCTTATGAGGGACAATACAATCGATAATATGATATCTTTAAATTCTTCTCTCGTTAACCTTGAATCAAAAGGACTTATTTCAAAAGAAGAAGCTTTAGCAAATTCTAACGACGAGAATGAACTGGAAAAGATTTTCAGAGGAGTATACCAAGGAACAAAAGCTTATTATGAATAATTACGTAACAGAAGCGATTAACTTAAAATCATATAATTTGAACGATGCAGACAAAATAATGGTTATGTACTCCAAAGATAACGGGCTTATAAAAGGTGTCGCAAAAGGGATTAAGAAACCAAAAAGTAAGCTTGGAGCAAGAATGGATTTGCTTGTTGCAAACACCTTACAGTTGCTTAAAGGTCGTTCTATGGATACAATCGTTCAGGCACAAACCGTTAACAATTTTAGAAAATCTAGAGAAGATATCGACAAATTAATGCTGTCTTCATACATTTCAGAACTTGTAATGAATTTTGGAGAAGGCTCCGAAGTTGCTTCAAAAGAGATTTACGAACTTTTATACAAAGCGTTGAATCGAATTTCCGACTCTGCAACAAAAAAAGATGCACTGATTGCAGTTATAAAATTCCAATTAAAAATACTTTTGATTATGGGATTCTGCGTAGAGTTGGATACTTGCCTGTGTTGCAGAGAACAAGTACTTGATGAAGATATGTATTTTTCTTCTTCAATGGGAGGAATTATTTGCAAGGATTGCAATGAAACTCTGGGGGTAAAACTTAAAATGCATCACAAGATAAGAGATTTCTTGCAAGCTATGTTGCAATTTGATTTTGATTTTGAAAGCGAGTACGATAAGAAAGCTACGGAAAAAGTTTGTGAAGTTTGCTTTAATCTTCTTGATGAGTATGCAAGAATTCACACAAACAAAAAACAAAAATCCGCAAAAATCATTAAGGAGCTGGTTGTATAATGATTAAGATTGCACACTTATACCCAAAACTCTTGAATATCTACGGAGACGGAGGAAATATACTTACTCTCAAGAGAAGATGCGAGTGGAGAAATATTGAAGTACAGATTGATGAAATAAATGTCGGAGATAGTCTATCCGAACACGACATTTATTTTATCGGTGGCGGACAGGATTTGCAACAGATTGAAGTTTCAAAAGAATTGCAGATGCACAAAGAATTTTTAACGGCTGAACGTGACCGTGGTGCCGTTTTTTTAGGAATCTGCGGCGGATATCAGTTAATGGGTCACTACTATCAGCCTCACAAAGGGGATAGATTACAAGGGATTAGCCTGCTGGATGCCTATACCGTTGCCGGAGACAAAAGATTTATCGGAAATGTTACCGTTGAAACAGATTTGGTTACACCGAATACGCTTGTTGGTTTTGAAAATCACAGCGGCTTGACTTACCTTCAAGGGGATACAAAGCCCATTGGCAAAATGATTATCGGAAACGGCAATAATGGGGTTGATAAAACGGAAGGCGCCCGTTACAAAAATGTATTCGGAACATACATGCACGGTTCTTTCTTGCCTAAAAACGTTCACTTTGCAGATTATATGCTAGAGTTGGCTCTCAAGCAAGAATTACCACAACTCAATGACGAGATTGAAACCTTAACTCACAAAAATCTCGAAGGCAAAAAGTACTAAACCCCAAATCTTCTATTTCTGCGATTAAATTCCTGTATGCATTCAGCAAGGATATCTTTGTCAAATTCCGGCCAGAATGTATCCAATACAAGAAATTCTGAATACGCAATTTGCCACAAAAGGTAGTTTGAAATTCTCATCTCTCCGCCGGTTCTTATTAACAAATCCGGATCAGGAATATCTTTTGTATACAGATGTTGAGTTATTGTATCTTCTGTTATGTCTACAATTCCTTCTTCCACAATCTGTTTTACCGCACGCACAATTTCTGAACGTGAACCATAATTAAACGCTATTTGCAAGCGAACGCCAGTATTATTTTTCGTCGTTTCAACAGAATTTTTCAATATTTTCTGTAATTTTTCACTCAACTGTGTTGTATCACCTATGAATGATATTACAACATTATTTTCATGCATTTCTTTTAGTTCGTTTTTAAGTGTTTCACCCAACAAATCCATCAGAAAATTAACTTCATCCGGTTTTCGCTTCCAATTCTCGGTAGAAAATGCATAGACCGTTAAGTACTTGATTCCAAAATTATCACAAGCTCTCATCGTCTTTTTTAAGGCATCCACACCCTTTTTATGTCCGACAGCAGAAGGAAGATTTCTTTTCTTTGCCCATCTGCGATTACCATCCATAATTATCGCTATATGTTTCAAATCGTTTTCTTTAACTAACTCTTTTATCTTTTCCATACTTTTCCTCTAACATTTTAAAAATTTTAAAAACCGGCTCTTCCAATATTTTTACATCAACTTCTTCATCCAATTCAAGCGTTATAGTTGAAATACCTCGTTCTACTCCTGCCCAAGTTCCAAAACTTCCAGGAGTTGGGTACCCAATATCGCCTTCTACAGGATAATCTATTAGTTTTGAAATATCTTCTGCAACCTTTTTTGCATCTTCACCGCCATCATAGTTAACAACCTTGAATGGAGCGTGCAGAGTCAGAATAATTTTCAGCGAATAATTATTTATCAAATCAATTAAGAATTTTGTCTCACTCTCGCTCGCCGGTTTGTCTCCACCGTAAAATTCATTTTTATCAGTCTTTTCCCAATTTTTTGTTGGAAAATTTCTGTTCAAATCCACACCATTTGCATTAACCCGACTACCTTTGTCAAAACCGCTTTTGTTCAAACAAGGCAACATAAGCAAGTTTGTTTCGGGGTTTTGCTTAACATATTCTCTTATAAGATAATTTCCCTGAGGTTCATCCCCATGAAAAACTCCGATTACAAGCACATTAGGGTTATTAAGATTGCCAAATACTTCTGTCATTTACTAATCCTAAGGTTTTAATACCGCTAAAACGTAATCGTCTGTAAAATACTTATTAGCACACTCTTTTAAGTCTGCCGGTGTAACCTTACGCAAGGCATTAATAACCTCTTCTTGATAGTTCAAAGGCTTTCCGCAGATTGAATAATAAGCCATTAAATTTGCCTGTTGAGAATTTGTTTCGGTCACAAATTGTTGTTTTCCGATTAAATTATTTATGGCATTGTGAAGCTCTTCTTCACCAACTTCAATATTCTTAATTTTCTCAATTTCTTCTTTAAAACCGTCTATAGAAGTTTGAATATTGGAAGGCTCAGTTCCGATATATATACTAAAGACTGCAGCTTGCAGGTGAGTTTCATAAGATGTTCTGACAGTATATGCCAAACCTTTTTTCTCACGCAATTCCAAGAACAAACGGGAAGACAAACCGCTTGCCCCTAAAATTATATTTAACAACATAATCTTCGGATAATCTTCGCTGCCAATTGTAGGAACCAACCACCCTTGCAGAATCTGAGCTTGTTGAGCATCCTCTTTTACCAACTCTGCGTACTCATTATGTAACGGAGACGGTGCCGGAATAAGCGATTCCACATCCTTTGGTGCAGGGAAGTGAGCAAGATATTTATTGAGTAAAGTTTCAGCATCTTTGTCATTTATATCACCAACCAAAACCAATGTTTTGTTAGAGTTTTCCAATATTTCTGAGTAAGCTTTACGAACATCATCCAAAGTTACTTTATCTATATCTTCCAGAACATTTGTATAGCTATGTCCATAGAAATGATTTTTATACAGAGTTTTTGTGAATAAATCGGAGACCTTCACTTTTGCAGAATCAAGTTCAGCCATTAATTCACCTTTTAACTTAATTCTTTCTTTCTCAAAATCGTCAAAAGTTGAATTTTCCATAATATCAGCCAACACTGACAGCGCCAACTCAAAATCATCGTTCAAGCATACAAATCTGTAACGAAGATAGTCATACTTCATCTCTGTGAACAAATCGATTGCGTTCTCTTCCAAAACCGCAGATAACTCTTCTGACGAGTACTTTTTTGTACCCTTTAACAGCAAGCGATTCATCAGTAAATATTCTCCCGCATATTTTTCAGGTCTTACGATTGAAAAGTTTATGCTCAAAGCCGTTCTTGGCGTATTTTCATTTCTTTTTATTCCGGCAGAAATACCGTTTGTCAATTTAAATTCTCTCATACCGAAATTAAACCACAAAAGATTGAACAGTTCAATTATTGAAATCATTGCTTTTAGGTTTCAAATTGTAAAATTTTTTGCGTAACTCAAGCATGTTCATGGTAAAATCTCCCTAGAGGTTTATGAATGAGAATTCTAGAAGCAAGAGATGGTTTTATAAAATTTGAGACAGAAAAAAGAGTAGCATTGTCTTCTTTTCTGCTAATTAAAGATATTTCAAAGCAATACGTTGCACAAGTAATCAAGACCTTAAACACAGATTTGGGTCAACTTTGTTACGCAAAGCTTTTATTTGTTTACGACGGAACATTAAAAAACTATGACAGAACACTTCCGTCAAAAGATTCTGAGCTGGAAGAATTCACCTTTGACATATTAAGTCAATCGATTGATTATCAAACCCCTATTGTTGCCGGTAAATTCATCGGAGAAGATATAAATATTCCGATGGACGTAAACTGTTTCAACAAGAAAATGTTAGTTTGTGTTGACAGTAAAGATTACAACAACACAATCATATCTAACCTGTCACAACAATTTGCTCAGCATACAAATGTTCTTGTTGTGGATATGTTGGGAACAACAGACTCTCCTAAATTTGTTGCAGGAGTAGACTTCAAACTTCCTTTAAACACAGATTCTCTTGAATTTATGTTCGAAGATTGCCTTAATGATGCAACTTCTGACAGCAAATCTCTTATAAAAGAAATTTTTAAAGACCTTTCCGACTACTCTAAAACAGTTCCATTCCTTCCGTTTGGAGCCTTGAAATCCATTGTCGATGATATGGTTGATAAATCTCACATATTTAAGTTATTGGTCTTGAAAAACAAGCTGGCTAAATTTGATAAGTTAGGATATTTCGCAGCAACAGCAAAAGATGCAAACAACCTTAAGCAGATTTTGGCACTTAAAACTGCAACTATTGATATTTCAAAATTGGATACTGTTTTCCAAAACAGATATTTGAGTGTAATTTACTCTGAACTTTCAAAGTTGAAGCCTCAAACACAGGTAATTTTAGAAACTTCCAACGCTATCAGCAAAAAGAATCTAAAAACTGTTTTGACATCTGACATCCCAACTTTGTTCGTTACTCACTCAAGATTTAAGTATATTAACGAAATAAAAACTATGTTTGACAATTTCATCATTGAACCGTCTTTCACGGCAAATGAAGTTTTTAAAACATATGGAACATTCTTAAACTCTATGACAAAGGGTTCTTATCTTGTAGTTGGCGAAGGTACAAACTACATTCCTTTCGTATCAGTTTTGGAGAAAATGAATTTTTCCGCTCCGTTACCGACTGAAAAAGAAGTTGAGACAACTGAATTAAGTGACGAAGAACTCAATACTGCATTTGAAGAACAGACAGAAGAACCTTTACAAGAAGAAGATAGCGTTGTTTCTGATAATAATGAAGAATTGGAATCTCATAGCGAAGCTATTGAGAAAAAATCTGACGAACTTATAGAAAAAGTTTCCGAAGATATAGAAGAAGCAGAAGTTCCGGAACTCTTCTCTGAAGAAAATACCGAAGCTCAAGAACAGGAAGAAAAAAATCCGCAAGTTACAGGATTCAAGTCTACAGAGTTTCATACAAACGTTACTCCGACAGAAGCAGAAGAAAGTTCAGAAGAGCCTGTAGAAATCTCAGAAGAAATCTCAGAAGATACTGTTTTAGAAGAAATCGAACCGGAAGAAAACTCTGATGAAATTCAAATAGAGGAAACAGAAGAAGAATCCGCAACTATTTCTGATGAAGAACCAAACGATTTGACAGAAACAGACGAACAGCCGGAATCAGAAGAACTTCTTGACGTACCTGATGCAGAACCATTTGATATTGAAAATGATTCAGATGAAGAATTTGAGTCCTCTGCTGAAATCATTGAAATGCCGGAAGATATTTCAGATTTGGCAGATGAAGCAGCAGAAGAAGCTGTAACAGATAACGAACCTGAAATTATCGAAGAAGAAGCAGTTGAACAAAATGACAGTGCTGTTGTTGAACCAGAAGTCATCCCTTTAACAGAGCAACCAGAAGAATTCGAGGATATTGTTGAGTTAGATGATTCTCAAATTTCTGATGAAGATATTTTGGTTGAACTTGAAGATTCTACAGAAGAAGAGAGTGACTCTCTTGATGACGAGATAGTGAAAGATGTTGACAAAGTTTTCACTACAATGAAAGAGGATACTATCACTGACTCTGACTTAGATTTCATTGATGAATTAAATAATGAAGATAATGAAATCACTGAAGAAATTAGTCTTAATGACGATATGGAGGAATTACCTGAGCTTCAAGAAACAGAAGAAGAGGAAGATGGTTTTCTTGAACCGCTGGAAGAAGTAGGAAACTCTGATTTAGAAGAGGAGCCTAAAGAAATATTGGAAAAAAGAGAGACTTCAACTCCAATAGTTCCAGTATACAACGCTGACATTCCACAAGAAGATTTGGTAATTTCTGATCAGATTGAGCAAGGAGACACTGTTCTTCATGCAAAATACGGTTCTGGAATAGTTGAAAAAATGATTAAATACGGAACAAAAACGCTTTACTCAATTAATTTTGACAACGTCGGACGCAGATTGTTAGACCCGACTCTTACAGAGATTAAAAAAGCTTAATATCAAAGGTTCACCCCCTTTACAAGAACTTATGTTCCTATTAGAATAAAAGTACTCACAATCCTCATGTGATAAACAGGGTACGAAGAGGTCATTGGCTTCGTAATCTGTTACAAGTGAAAGGAAATATAAAATGGCAAACATTAAGTCAGCAAAGAAAAGAGTTCTAATTGCAGAAGCTAACAGACAAAGAAACGTAGCATTTAAAACTTCTATCAAGACAGCTGTTAAAAAAGTTTTAGCATTGGCTGTTGAATCAGATAAAGAAGCTTTAAACGCAGCAATCTCAAAAGTTTATCAACTTTGTGACAAGGCTGTTTCTAAAGGTATTCTTCACAAAAATACCGCTGCAAGAAAGAAATCAAGACTTGTTTTAGCTGTTAAAAAATTAGCAAAATAAAAAAGCGAGGCGCTAGCCTCGTTTTTTTTTACTTTTTAAATACCAAAGCCATTCCGGCTTTAAAATATCTTTCAAACTCTGCGAAACTCCTTAGAGAGAGCAGAGTTTTTATAATATAAGCCGGCCTCAAATAAAATCTTTTAACTGCAAGTTTATGCAATTCAAAAATTCTATCTTTTGACAGTTCGTGCGAACGTACAACCGGATTATAATATGCCCCTTCAAAATCCATACCGTCATCTATAAGATGGTTTGTCATTGCATACTCAAAAAATCTTGTTCCTGGAAGCGGAGTTGCAGTATAAAAACTTACAAAATTGCTATCCAACTCTATTGCGAATTTAATCGTTTCCTCAACTGTTCTTTCAGTTTCCCAAGGTAAGCCTATTACAAAATAGTTATAAATTTTAATTCGATTTTTCTTTAAAATTCTCACCGTTTCTCGGATTTCTGACAATGTTATTTTTTTGCCAATCCTATTCAATATTTCTTGAGAACCACTTTCAACACCTATACTAACAAGACGACATCCGGCTTTATACATCAACCTTGCCATCTCTTCATCCATTGTATTGGCTCTTGTATTAGCTGACCACGTAATTTTTAAACCGCTTTCAATTATCTTGTTGCATAACTCTAAAGTCCACTTACGATTAAAATTAAAAATATCAGACCAAAACAAAAAGTTTTTTATCTTATATTTTTCAACGCACTCTTTTATCTCAGACACAATATTGTCTGCCGAACGAACTCTGACTTTTGCTCCGGAGACAGGAGTTGCTAAACAAAAGAAACAGTGGTACGGACATCCTCTCGAAACCTTTATTACAGCCTGAATCTTGCCATTATCCGGTCTTGTATAAATCGAATTGTCAACAAGATGTCTTGCCGGAAAAGGTAAAATATCCAAATTCTCTATAAACGGACGAAGTTCGTTTTTTACACCCTGAAAGTTTTCTCTGTAACAAATTCCTAGGATTTCATTATCCGGAACACCATTCAAAATATCACGCAACGTAAGTTCCGGCTCTCCCATAATAACGTAATCAACAAATTGGTTTTCATAAATCACATTGATATTATATGTTAGAAAAGGCGCCCCTTTTACGATAGTTACAAGATTAGGTAAGATAGCCTTCGCCCTTAGTACACTTTCCATATCGGATTTGAATGTCGGAGTCGCTATATTCACCAGCAAATAGTCCGGCGAAAATTCCCTCAAATCTTTCTCAAAATTTCCGCCCAAACTATAGTCTTTTATCTTTGCTTCAAACCCGCACTCCTCAGCAATTGATGCCAAATACATTAAATCTGTCGGCGGAAGAGGTGGTATTACCAACAACTCTTTAGTCGGCTGCTGACACCTGTCTTCACGATTCATCACCAGCGAAGGAGGATAAACAAGAAATATTTTCTTCTTTATCACTTGCGAATTTCCTTAACTTTTGAAGCAATGATTGATGCTGAAATCAAGCACAATGCACCCACGATGAAAGTGTATTCCCAATGATAATTTACACCAACTTCTGTTGTGAAT
>CAKVMU010000040.1 GCA_934773085.1 uncultured Candidatus Melainabacteria bacterium | reverse complement strand
CCTCCTGCTTGCTCAAAATGGGATTTAATTGTAAAATCGATTTATGGAAAAAGTTAGTATTTGTGGACTTGGTGCTGTTGGATTGACGTATGCATGCAAGTTAAAGGATTTTTGCGAACTAAAGGTTCTTGCCAATAAAGAGAGAGTGGACAGATATAAAAAGAACAAACCGCAGCTGAATGGTAAAGAGATTGGCTTTGATTATATCTTGCCCTCTGAAACTTATGCTGCAGATTTGATTATTATTGCAACAAAAGATTCCGGACTAGATGATGCAATTGATTATATCAAAAATTTTGTCGGTGAAAATACGATTATAATATCTTTGCTAAACGGTGTATCGAGCGAGGAAAGAATTGCGAAAGTTTATGGCAAAGATAAGGTGCTTTACTCATATTTTATAGGGCATAGTGCAGTCAGAAACGGCAATTCTGTGACTCAGGACGGAGTTGGAAAGATAGTTTTTGGCGGGAATGAAAAAAATACGAAATGGTTAGAAAGTTTTTTCAAAAAATGCAATGTGGATTACGAAATTCCGGAAGATATAATTTATTCTTTATGGCTAAAATTTGGGTTAAATGTTTATCTCAACCAATCATCCGCAATTATGGGATTAACAATGGGCGATATGAAACGGAATCCGTATTTTGCAGGATTTGCCAAGAAGCTTATTGCTGAAACAAGATTAATTGCAGAAAAAAGCGGTGTGAAGAATCTTCAAAATTTTGAAAAAGATGCGCTGAATGCTCTCAATTTGATGTGTGATGAAGGGAAAACCTCAATGTATCAAGATATTCTGGCGGGTAGAAAAACAGAGGTTGATATTTTTGCGGGTGAAATTATTCGTCGGGGCAAAGAGTTTGGAATACCTACTCCGTTTAATGAAGCAATTTACGATATGATTAAAATTATGGAGAATAAATAATGAATATAGCGTTCATTCCGGTTCGTGGCGGAAGTAAATCGATTCCGATGAAAAATATCAAAATCATAAACGGAAAACCGCTTGTATATTGGACTGCAAAGGCGGCAAATGACGCTAAATGTGTTGATAAAGTGGTAATCGCTACTGACAGTGCACAAATTAAAGAGACTGTTCAATCGTTTGGTTTTGAGAAGGTTGAAATTTATGACAGAAATCCGGATAATGCTCAAGATACCTCTTCAACTGAGAGCGTAATGCTTGAATATATTGAAAATAGTGACTTAAATGGGGATGACAAATTTTTCCTTATACAGGCGACCTCTCCGCTGTTAGAAAGTTCTCATATTGATGGAATGTATAAAAAATTTCTTGATACAAAAGTGGATTCTATGTTTACGGGTGTTAGAGAAAAGCAATTCCACTGGATAGAAGAAGGGGATAGAGTAGAGCCGATTAACTATGATTATCGAAACAGACCTCGAAGGCAGGATTTTCAGGGTATAATTGCGGAAAACGGAGCGTGTTATATTAATTCCGTAAAAAATATCCTTCAAGATAAATGTCGACTTTCCGGCAGAATCGGGGTTTACGAACTTCCGCCTGAAACATCGTACGAGATTGATGAAGAAAAAGATTTTATCATTGTTGAGAATTTGATGAAACAAAATTAATAATTAAAAAGGGGAAATATATGATTTCCCCTTTTTAAATGTCTAAAATTTGAATAAATTTTTCAATTCTTGTGCAGAATTTTTGATTATTTCTTTCTGATTAGATACCGTATCTACAACATTTTTAACCGTAGTCGATACGTCTTCATTAACCGATTCTTTCAAATTTTTAACTGTTTCTGCGACAGATTTTTGTTCAATTGCAGAAGTGTCGACCTTTGTTAACCATTTGAAAGATTTTATTGAACTTTTGCTTTCAATTCCGCCGTTGAATAAAACTTTGAAGTCTTTGTATGTTTGGCTTTCGCTTGTCAGAGATGGAATTGCCGCAATATTTTCTCCTCTAGGGTCTGTTGTCATGACGTTTACGATAGAAGATGTCAATGCTCCGAATTTAGGTATTGCAGAGAATAGCTTGTCTGCGGACAAGTCACCTATTGGTCCGAGAAGTTTTACAACAGTTCCATCTAAACGTCCAAGGATAACGACATTTGTTGAGCCATTTAGTAAGTTGTATTTCCCTGTAATATAGTATGCAAGTGTTTTTCCGGCGCTTTTTATTGACTTCAGATTGGCCCATCCGTTTGAGAATGTCATATCTCCGGTCAGATAATCAAATTCTGCTGTGTTTTTTATTCCGCCGAGGTTTGAAAGAGTTGAAACAGTGGATTTAAGAATTGTGTTACCGGCAATATTGGATGCACCAAGGAAGTTTTCCAACCTACCTATTGACCCGAACGCACCGTTTGTAACCTTAAAGTTCAAGTGCCCGCCAAGAGATTTCATCATGTCGTTATAATCACCAACTGTGAGGTTCATATTTGTATTGAAACCAAGGGTTCCGGACAAAGCGTTTTTAATGCCGGCTGCGCCTGCAATGGCTTTTTCAGCATTCATCCCTTCGCCTTTGAAATTGATTTTTGTTTTAGCATTTGTCATATTATAAACAATGTTTCCGTTGATTTTTCCGTCAAACGCATTTCCTTTCAAATTGTTCAAGTAGAAGTTTTCGCCACTCATTGCAAAGTCTGTCGTTATGTTGTCGGCAACGATTCCACCTGACGTAAATTTATTTACGGTTGCTGTTCCTTTAAGAATCGGTCCAGCCAATTTAATTAGAATGTCGTTCATTACAACAGGAATTTCCGGAATATTAAGAACAGGAACATTTATTGTGCCTGACAAAATCGGATTTGCTATACTTCCCGTAATTGCAACATTCCCATTAAACAAAAGTCTGGATTTGTCGAACATAGGAATTATTATTGTTGAATTTTGTGCTGAATAATTAAGATTCAGAGTTTGTTTTGCAATATTCATGCTACCGGTTAATGTGGATTGTAAATCTCCGGTTGTTACAAAATCCAAACCTATTTTCTCGCTCATATAGTTTTTGATTTTTCCGGAAACGTTAAAATTGATTTTTTCAACTTTCACAGGAGTCTGAGTTATTTCAATCGAATCTTCTTTTATATTGGCAGCCAATTTCGCAACAGAGACTTTTGCTGCCGGATTGATAGCTAAAATATTCGTACTTACGGCATTCCCAGAAAATGTTTTGCCGTCAGAAATTACGTTAACAATTGTGTTTGGAAGCTTGACGGTTGTGTTTGCCGGTACGTTTTTTATATCCAAATTGTTTAATGTTATTTTTGCGGTCGGTTTAATTTTGTCTAATTTTCCGACAATATCAGCTTTTAGGTTAACTAAGCCGGAATTAATTTTGTTATCTTTTAAAAGAGCTCCTTGTCCGCACGCAACAATCAAACCTTTCAGACCGAGGTCTTGTGCAACCAGATGTAAATCTGCAGTTGTATCTTCTTTAATTGTTCCATAGAACCTTAAAGGTTGGTTAAGCACGGTAAAGCCGACATTTTTAACATTGATGTTGTTGTTATCCATTGCAATATCAGCGTTGATGTTGTTGATTGCAACATCATAAAGTCCGTAATAAACTTTTGCTGCAGGAACCTTCAGATATCCGCTTGATTTTACGGTCTTCAAGTTTGATTTAACGTTAAAATCTGCATCAATTTTTCCGTTTGCTTTCAATGTTTCCAAATCTTTAATATTAAAAGTCATTGCGATTGCATTGACAATTCTTACAATATTTGAGATTTCTGCTTGGGATTTAAAATTTAAATCAATGTTTTTATCTTTTATTGTACCGGTCAGAGTGGAAACTTCATTCTTTGCGGTATAGATATTTGAATCAATATCAATTTTATGACCTCTAAATTTTAACTTAGCATTACTAGGCGGTAAATTTATTACAGAAACGTTATCTATATTCAAATACCCGCTGTGAGAGTCTTGGGCAACGGTTAAATCACCATCAAGATTTGCTGTGATATTGTAGTTGTAAATTCCTTTGAAGATGTCAATAATGTTTATGTTTATATCATCTTTCTTTTCTTTTTCGTCCTTAGGTTGCGGATTGAAAACCAATTCGTTTAAATCTAAATCCGGCATGATTTTATTATGTACTTTTAAGTTGTACTTGAACTGCTCACGGTTATCTAAGACGAAATTGCCGTCTGCTGCAATTTTTACTCTTTTATCAAGGACAAAATCTGTCACATCAGCCTTGTTGCCGGAAATTTTATAAGATTTTTTTGTTGGATTATCAATGAAATTGACGCTGTATTTGCCGATTCTAATATCCGGAAGATTATTAGAAAGTTTCAAACCAAAAGGCAATATAAATGGTTCAGAATCTTCTTTTGGCGTGTCATTATTTTGAACCAAATTTTCAAAATCAGCAAAAGAACCGTCTTTATTTACGAGGAGGTTAACATCTAAGTCGTTAAGTCTTATCACATCAATCTTAATTTTTTTTGCAAGTAAGGGAAGAAGAGACATCTTAATCTGAAAATCATTCGCATTTAAGATGTTGTTTTCACCGTTTGAGAGAGCAAATTTCCCAACTTTTGCACCGATTGTGAATTTAGGAGTGGTCACAAGTTTAAAATCTTCAATGTTTGTGTCAAATCCAGTTGTCTTTTTGATTTCTTCTTTGATTTGCGGAACATAAGCATTAACCATCGGAGATACGATAAACGGCAAGAGTAGGAATAGAGCATAAATTGCTGCGACACTACCTCCCAAAATTATAGCGGTTCTTTTTAGAAAAATTTTGTTCATATAATAATCCTCTTTTTAGCTAATATTATAGTCTGAAAACAACAAACTTAACAGCTTGGTTAGGTGGGCTATTATGTATAATTACGGAAAAATATAGTCCACGAATGGACGTTGTTCTTCAAATTTTAGTTCATCTTTTATTGATGGACCGATTAGGTAATCCGGAGCATAAGGAAATTCGTTTTTGAGCTTGAATGAGGAATCTCTGTATAGATTCTCTACTTTGCATCCGGCTTCTCTCGCTTTTTTTTCAATAAATTGAGAATGATATTTGTTAAAATATTTATAACAGTCGACGTAATTTTCAAAATCGTGTTTGTATTTTTTTGTATATTCAAGATTATCAACTTTTTTGTGTTGTAAGAGTTTGGAAATTTCGTTATCTTGATATGCGTGTTCGTTTTCATGTGCAGCCTTATTAACTATGAGATAACGGTTGTTTAGGAGGTTGGAATTCAAACTTATTGTTCCGTCGTCGTAAAATCCTTCGACTTTTGTTAGATTATCTTTGAACCATTTGATATCAACTTTCGGGACCTTGTTTCTGTGTTCCGGATTTTTGGCAACTTGCGGAATTATTTTTTTGAAATGTTTGAACGAGTATAAATGATATGGAAAAAACACGTCCGATTTAAAAAATTCAGGCATGTTTTTGAACTGAAAAACTCTCGAGTTTGTGTCTGCACTTTTGCCACTTTTGATACTGGTTATAATATCATAGCCTTTTGGTTCGACTCCCTTTTCAAACTTTTTTAGTGATTGAACTTCGTATGTAATATCTTTAAACTTAGAAGGTTTAGTTGTTATTTTTGATATATGTATAACCGGAGTTTGGGAGTTACGTTGGGTTACGGTTTGAGTTTCTTCAATTTTTTCGGCATACTTGTCATTCTTTTTGATTATGGTTAAAATCTTTCTGCCAAGAACAGTCAAAAATCTTGAATCATTCTCATCTTCCGGATCAAGAACTTTTGTTTTTTTTAACGGGATATAATTACGCTCTGTAATCGTTTTTCCTTCACTATTATGTTTTATAAATAAGCGTCTTAAAATTCTGTTTGGGTTCTCTTTTTTTGATTTTCCATAAAATGTGAAAATGTCCAATTTTTCATCGCCCATAATTCTCACAATATCAAAATTACACGTCTTAGCAGGCACTTTTAATTTTTCGGGGTATGCTTTTTGAATACGTGAAAATTGTTTTATGGGTAAATTAGTTATTTTTTTTACAATGGGTCTCATACTGATTATTTGAAAAGCCGTAAAAATAAAATTTGCGTAAAATTTTGCAAAAATACTGGCTAAATTTCACCTTCCAAATCATACTCTGATGCGCCTGTAATTCTCACTTGTTCAATATCTCCCGGAACCAAGAATTTGTCCGTTTTGATATTAACAACACCGTCGATTTCCGGTGCATCATATTGTGTTCTTCCGACAGCTTCACCAGAATCTGAAATACATTCAATGATGCAAGGAACAGTTTTTCCGATAAAACTCTTGTTTCTTGCAAGCGAGATTCCCTGTTGGATTTCCATAAGCTTTTTGTATCTTTTCTTCGCAACACTCTTGGCAATTTGAGGTTTCATTGAATAAGAAGGTGTTCCTTTTTCTCTTGAGTAACAGAATACACCCATTCTGTCGAACTTCATATCTTGAACAAATTTGCAAAGATGTTCAAAGTGCTCTTCGGTTTCTCCGGGATATCCGACAATAAAAGCTGTTCTGATTGAAACATTCGGGATGAGTTTTCTCATTTTTTCAATCATCGGACGATAATCAAAAGCCGGACGATTCATTAATTTTAGCATTTCCGGATGAGAATGCTGGAGCGGAATGTCTATATATTTAACAACTTTGTCGCATTCTGCAATTGCTTTAAGAAGTTCTTCATCCATTCTTGTCGGGTATGCGTACATTACACGAATCCAACCTAAATTGTCGATTTTGTTCAATTCTCTCAGCAATTGTGGCAACATAGGTTTTTGATAAATATCAATTCCGTAACCGGTTGTATCTTGAGCGATAAGGATTATTTCAGTAACCCCTCTTTTTACAAGTTCTTTTGCTTCGGCAATAATATCTTCCATTTTTCTGGAATGATAATCCCCTCTCAAGTACGGAATTACGCAATATCCGCATCTGTAAGAACATCCGTCTGCAATTTTTATGTAGGAACTTGCACCCATAGTTATCTGTGCACGTTTGACATTTTCCGGATAGATGTATTCAGGTTTTTCACTAACTTCTGATACAAATCCGCCATCAAGATTTTTTAAAACTTCAACTATTTTTGTGAAGTCTGTAGCGCCTACTACAGCTGCGATTTCAGGAATCTCCTTTTTTAATTCTTCCGGATGTTTTTGAGCAAGACAACCTGTTACAATAACTCTTTTTCCTGCTTGTACAAGTTCTAAAATTGTATGTATAGATTCTCTTTCCGCGTCACAGATGAATGAACATGTGTTTACAACAACTGTATCTGATTCATTCTCGTCAAGAGTAATTTCGTATCCGTTTTCTTTCAAAATTCCTAAAATAAGTTCGGAATCAACTAAATTTTTGGCGCAGCCATGACTAATAAGTGCTATTTTTTTCATAAAAAAATTTTATCACAGTGATAAAGCTGTATCAATATTAGAGATTTCTAATCCTTTGTTTTTGTCAATAGAAAAATTCAAAATTTTAAGGTAAATTTTTGTAAATTTGAATTTTAACTAGTAATCATGGGGAGCATGGTCGATTGTAAAATTTTTTTTGTAATTGTTTACTTGATAAAAAAAGATGTGAGTTTTATTATAATTACATACACACGAAAGGAGTGATGGCTACAGGACTTGGGGAGAAGTCACAAATCAAAAAAAATAAGAAAAGAAAAGAGAAAATTACAAATCAATTTATTAAAAAATGAGAATTAAAAATTAGAATCTTGTGAGGAGATTTAAAAAAAGATTTTTTGGGGTAGGAGATTATTGGGTTAAAGAAAACTTGTTATTTAAAATAGCAAGTTTTTTATTTTTTATTGATTAGGTTACAATAATTGTATGAAAAAACTTTTATTATTCTTAATCGCTGCTTATCAAAAAATTTCTGCACTGACACCTTCCAGATGCAGGTTTTATCCGACATGTTCCGAGTATACAAAACAAGCGATTATGAAGTATGGAGTTATAAAAGGCGGTTGGTTGGGAATAAAAAGAATTGTGAAATGTCATCCGCTTAACGAAGGCGGTTATGACCCATTAAAATAGGTAAATTATGGCAGATAAAATTATTATTTTTTCAGGAAAACAATATTCAGGCAAAGATACGGCAGCAAAAATCCTTCTTGATGTTATGAAAGATTTTAGACGTTGTGCTATGGGGGATATTATCAAAATAGAATACGGAAAAATTCATAATCTTACATATGAAGAAATTGAGGCGAACAAATCCCAATATCGTCAAGGCTTAATTGATTTAGGTAATTGGGGTAGAAGCCAATCTCCGGATTATTGGCTTGAAAAAATAATTTCTCAAGAGGGCAAGATTGTTGTTACTGATGTGAGAATAAAACATGAGTATGAAGTTTTTAAAAAGGCAGGAGCAATTTCCATCCGTGTCGAGGCAGACCGTGCCGTGAGAGAAGCACGTGGAGGAAAACTTGTAGGTGAAGACGATGTTACTGAAGTTGATTTAGATAATATTCAGGATTGGAATTTTCTACTCGACAATAACAAGGATTACGAAACATTGACACAAGAAGTTCTAAAAATTGTTGAAAAAATACGTTAAGCATTGATTGCCTCCTTTGATGTTATATTTTGATTGTTTCCCAAAATTTGACGATTTATAAAGCTGCCGATGCCGCTCAATACAACGGATGTAGCAGCGCCCATAAGTAAACTTTTTACTCCGGAAATTAACATTGCGGTAAATGTCATTGATGCTCCCAAACCTGCGATAACAGGGAATACTCCGGTGATTAATCTTGATTCACGTTCCTCTTTTGAATCGGCTGTTGATATCGCAAAACCGCTTAATCCGAGTCCGACAAGTGCTGTAAGGACGTCAGTAGGTGCGCTTCCCAAAATTAAATCTCTTTTCTTATCAAAGTATTCTACACATTCGCTGTAGTTTGCTTTGTTTAATTTTTTAAGAGCTTTGTTCATGCTTTTTTCTATCTGAGCGGATTCTTCTTTGCTGAGAGAAGATTGCAGAAGTTCCAAGATTTCGTTGTAAGCACCTTTGTTGCCTCCGGTTTTTCCGGCAAGTTTTTCGACTGCTTCAAGTCCTTGTTTTTCAACGATTGCACGTTTCGGTTGCATAATGTCTTGAGCCCAGAAACTCATATTGTTCCAAGCATGTTCTGCAGGTTTTTTGAATCTGTTTCTGTAGCCACGTTTGTAGGAAATACATTTTTTGACAAAATCCTCCTCGAGATTTGTCATGGTTTTTTCTTGGTTCGCAAGTCTTTGTAGGGTATTTGTTTCGGAAAAATACTCTCTGAATAATGCCACTTCTTGTAATTTTGCTTCCAATTCGGCTTTTTTATTTGCAGGCAGTTTTTGTGAATATTCTTTTGCTAATGCTTCAAAAGAATCCATTTTTTTTGCGGCTTTCTTGTAGTTTAATTTAACTGTGGATTTGCTTATGTTATCAAAACTGTTTGTAATCCAGTTATAAGGTTTTCTCAAAACCTTGGCGATTCCGGAATTAACTTTTCTTAAAATGTTTCCGGCTTCTTTGTTTTCCATGCTTGAGAATGTTCTCGGTTCTGCGCAAAGCCACTTGAATCCGACATCTTTAGCGGAATTGATGTTGTTTGTAAATTCTGCAACTTTAACTGTTCCGTCTAAAAATTTTTGGCAAGCTTGGTAAAAATTCTTTTTCAAAGTATCAGTACGGTGAGTCTTAACTTTTGAACCGGTTCTCTGTTGTAAATTTTTCAACTGTCCGATTATTTTGCCGGAATACCTTGGGTTAAGCATCGCAACCAATGTTGAAATGACTAATACGCTTGAACCTACGGCAATAGCCTTTTTCCGAGTCTTTTTGTTTTTATCCTCGTCAGCAGTTTGTATAAATTTATCTGTAATTTCTTCAATTGTGTTTTGAACAAGTTCAATAGGCTTAGTAAGCGGCGCTTGAGAATCCGCTTTAAATGTTGTTCCATAACGCACGTATGGATTTCCGATATTATAATAATTTCCATTTACCATTATTATAATTTTCCTACAAAAACCTGCCTACATGTTTATAAAGTTCTTTTGCACCGAAAAATTGCGTATTTGTTCTATTTCCGTTAAGACATGTTACAATTGGTTTATGAAAAAGTTTTTTACAAGAACATTTTGGCAGGCAATACTTGTTGGGCTTCTCGCAGGAGCACTTGTTGTTATGTTTCGCATAGGCATAGATAAGGTTTTTGCATTAGAGATGGCATATGTATATCCTCATCCGTTTTTATTTTTACTTGGGATAACTTTTGCGGGGCTTCTGTCAGGAATTCTTGTGTTTAAATTTGCTCCGGAAACTTCCGGAAGTGGGATTCCTTATGTAAAATCCGTTTTACTTCGAACCGGTAAAGCGA
>CAKVMU010000039.1 GCA_934773085.1 uncultured Candidatus Melainabacteria bacterium | reverse complement strand
GATACAAAGGTAGAATTATGGCTATAAAATCAGGTAAAAATGCATTATTTACAGAAATAAATATAACACCACTAACGGATATTTTCCTAGTTTTGTTGATTATTATGATGGTTGTTGCGCCGACATTCCAGTCTGTAGACAATTCAATCTCTGTTCCGGAAGTTAACAGCGGAACATCAATAGAACAAGGCAAAATTACTGTGTCTGTGACAAAAGACGGAACTGTGTTTGTGGGAGACAAGAAATCTTCATTAGCATCATTGGTTTCGGACTTGGAAGCTCAAAAAGGTGATGCTGAGAATCCGGAAGTGGTTGTTAAAGCTGATGAGAAAGTTAAAAGTTCTGTTATTATGTCGATAATGGATGCGGCTCAAGATGCTCATTACAAAAAATTGATTGTAGCCGGTGAACCTTTAAATAAGAAAGACCAAAAAAGACTTGAAGAAATTCAAGAGTCTTCAACAAATAATTATACTTCTAATAATGTTGTTGAAGGGGCTTCAACTCCTCTTCCGCAAGACAATGAGTATGAAAATTGGAGTGAATAATGCGTGACAGTTTTAATGAAATAAATATAACACCATTAACAGACATTTTCCTAGTGTTGTTGATTATTATGATGGTTATTGCGCCATTGTTGGATCAACAGGGGTTGAATCTTGCGGTTCCGGAAATTGTTAATGAAGAACAGATTAAAAACGATTCTAAAATAATGAATGTAGTAGTTACAGAGGATAACAAGTTTCTTTATGAGGGGCAGTTTGTTAATCCGGAAAATCTGGAACAGCTTTTTACCGACAACGCTAAAAAATATCCGGATGGATTGCTGATTCAAGCAGACAATGATTCCGAACACGGTGCTGTGGTGAAAGTTATGGATAGCGCAAGAAATGTAGGTATTACAAGTATTTCGCTTTCAAGGGGATAAAAATCTACTTTATAAGTTCCAAACAAAGTTCATCAAATATATTAACAGGCTTAATTCCCAATTTTGCCTGTTTTTTAGCGTTTTCAAGAACTTTTATATGCTCTATAAACTCTGTTCGTGCAGGGTTTGCTTTTAGTATGCTTAAAATGTAGTTCTGAATGCTTTCTAAAACTTTTTGAGCAGAATTTTCTTTTAAAAGGTTTTGCAGATTTTGTGAAATATCAAAAACATCTTTTCTGTCAAAAGTCCAGTAATTTTCAAATACGTTTTTTATTAAATCATAGCTGTAATCGTAGTTGTCGGCGCCTGCCGGAACAAAGAAGCACTGGCATCTTGAGATTATTGTTGGCAATAAATCATCAATGTATCTGCATAGAAATATGAACGTCACTCCGCTTTGCGGTTCTTCTATTATTTTTAGCAAAGAGTTTGCTGTTTCAGCCTGAAAGTTTTGCGGGTTGAGTCCGGAAATATTTCCGTCGTCATCCCTATCACAAAATATAAATACACGGTGAAATTCAGAATCGCTCATCAACCTTTCTTTTATTAAGGCTGATTGTTTTATTGATATAACGGTTTTAGAATCGTCATCTTCCGGTTTGTTATCTAATCTTGAAATTGTCATTACTGCGGGATGAGAATCTTCTCTAATCCATTTGCAATTCAAGCATTCGCAATCATCTGACTTATTCTCTTTGCAGTTTAAAAGTCTTGCGATTTCTTTTGCAAGAGTGTATTGTGAGTCTAAATCATTGCCGTAAAATAAAATACTCTGTGGCATCGGACGGGAGTTTGAGGACAAAGCCTGCGTAAAATAATTTGTCAGAAACGGATACTTATCTGATAAGAGCACATTCCACCTCCGATATAATATCTAACGCTTCGGCTGATTTTATTTTGCATTCTGCCTCAAATAAATTTTCTTTTAGGCTTACTAAATCAGCTGCGCTAGTATTTTTTAACTTTGTTAATGTTTGTTTGACAACAAATTCGTGCATGCCGGTAAGTCTTGATAATTCGGCGGGAGTACAAGAATTTGCCTTGATTTTCAAAATAATCCATTTTCTGAGCATTGTCTGAATTGCTGATAAAATTTCAAGCGGATGTTTCTTGTCCGTAAGCTTTTTAAATTCAAGCAATGCTTTATCTTTTCGATTTTTCATTATCAAATCGGTAATATTGAATAAATCCTCGTTTGATACTGCAATTTCTTGAACCATTTTTTGAGTAACAGTTTTTTCCGGATATGCAATGAGTTTAAGTTTGTCCAGCTCTCCGTCGAATTGTCTTAAATTATTCCCGATGTGTTCAATAAGGAGATTTATTGCATCTTCTTTCAAGACTAAGTCTTTGCTTTTTGCCCTTTTCTTTATCCATTCGGCAATATCAGCTGTTTTATATGTTTTGAAAACCGGAAATTCTTTTGTATTAAATTTGCTGAGAATCTTATATAATTTTCTTCTGCTATCCGGCTTTTTCCCTTCATCTCTCGGAAGTTTAACCACAAAAACTATATCTAATGAATCGGGATTATTCTTAAGAGCATCTTCAATATCTGCAAGTTCAGAATCTTCAAAATAATTTTTCTGAGAAGTTAAGTATTTTTCGGCATTAATTACAACCAACATATTTCCAAACATCATAGGAGGGGTTCTTAATGCAGTTATAAGTTCAGAATATTCGGGATTGTCTAATACTTGAAAGTTCATTGAAATGAAGTCTTGATTGAGTTTAGAGCGCATGTTCTCAATCTCGAGTTCTATATTATAATCTTCATCCCCGTAAAAAAAGTATACTGACATATGAAGATTATACAATAAACCTGCAAATTAGTTAATTAAATCTAAACAGCTTCCAAACTTCTGTATTTTGCAGATTTTGCGACGACTCCGTAACAGACCATAGTAAGTCGATTATTTAGAGCCAACATTGTTCGATATGTATCTGCTGAAGCATTCATTGCTCCCATCATATCATCTGCAGAAACCCTTGATACCAAAGAATCCGAATCATGGTTATCAACCTTTTCTTGTGCATATTTTTCTACTAATAGTTTGTCAATAAAATCTCTTGCTCCGATTGCCATAGTGCGCTCTCCTTATTAAATTATTTGTGATATCTGCGATATGTAGATAAAGAATTGTGTCCTCACAGCATTGGCTGTAAGAATCTTTAATCTTTCTCTCTTATATATCTCTTGTATATATAAAGTATTTCTATTTTTAAAAATTGCTAATTTTGAGTTTGAATGTAAAGTTATGTAAAGTTTATATGCTCTTTTTTGCTAAATCTTAATGTTTATAATGGTTTGAAGATTCATTGTAAAGATTTATGTTTAACTACTTTTAACACATATCATAATGATATATAATGTAGGTATATGTATATCGTCAAGAATCTTAAGGACTATGATTTGTCCCACAAGCAAAGGATTTTTGCTGGCTATATTAAGGATAATGTGGATTCATTCGTATGTTACGAAAAAATTACAAACCGTATGGCTATGCGTAAGTATTTTGCACCGGACAATGATTACACAGTTTACACAACAGCTATTGCGGATCCGTCGTTAATAGTTCATAGAGCTGCGTGTTAATTATTCACAAAACTCATTATCTGTGGTATCCTAATTTTGAGGGATATTATGAAGAGAGTTTTTATACTTGCAATTGCAGTCCTGTTATCTTTTCCGATTTTTGCAGAGGCAAAATCCGGTAATACTAACATGCCTTGTATAAAATTTAATGGCACAAAGTATAACTTGCTATATAGTGCAAAATCACCTGAGGTAAATAGCTATATTAATGAATACTACAAAACTTCAGAGGGCTATACAAGTTGGACTGAACTTATGGGGGTTCATCACTATCCGAATTATTTTTCGCCGATTGATTATGCAAAAACATTCAGAGAGTATTTGTCAACAAACAATTGTCCAAGCGCATTAGAAGTGGATGAGGAAAATAATTCTGCGATTATTGACTTTTTGCTGATTGATAGTTCAAAATTGCCAATAGTGTTGGAGTTTAACGTTTTTAGATGTGAAAAAAGTCCAATCTGTGGAACGGTTTGTCTACAGTATGCAAAACGTTATACAATTATGAACGCTTTAGAAATTGACAAAGTAAAGAAAACTTTTATGAAAAACAGGGAAAAATATATAAGTCAGATTAAAAAAATGGAGATTCCAGACTTGATAACGGTGAATGTTGATAAAGGAAAATATATAAACCACGAGGGAATTGAAAACTCGTTAGAATCTGAATTACAATTGAATTAAATCTTGACTGAAATTTGTTTTTAAGTTAATGTTTAATTTTGAACACAGTCGTTTTTTATGACATTGGAGAGAGCATGAGAAAAAAAATAATAACAATAATAGTAGTCGTTTTGGTACTAATTTTCGGAAGAATGATTCTTTCAAATTTTGATAAAGTAAAATCGGCAAAGATGCGTGCATCAATGAGTACACCATCTGTAACCGTAGCAACAGTGGGAACCAGAAATGTAGTAAGACAATTTGAGGCTCCGGCAAGGGTTGTTGCGAAGTATCGTGTGGATGTATTGGCACGTATAAGCGGCTATTTGACAAAGAGTTATTTTAAAGAAGGTGATTATGTAAAAGCCGGACAGGTTTTGTTTGAAATTGAACCACAGCAATATCAATATGCTGCAAGTCAAGCGAAGGCAAATCTGGATAATGCGAAGGCGCAATCTGATTATTACAATAAACAGCTTGCGAGATATGAGGAACTTGTTCGTCAAGATTATGTAGCAAGGTCTGATTACGATAACATACTTGCTCAAAAAAATGCATATAATGCTCAGGAGGAAAGTGCATTAAATGTATATAGGGATGCTCAAAGAAATCTCGGTTATACACGTGTAAAATCTCCGGTAGACGGTAGAGTTGGTATAATTTCTGTAACTGTCGGTAACTTTGTAACAACAACAAGTGGTGCGTTAACGACTATTAATAGCTCAAATCCGATGTATGTAACATTCCCGTTAAATTCTAAAGAATATGCAGAATTGGTAAGAATTGATGGAAATTCTGCGCAAAGAGATGTTGAGTTTATATTTAGTGATGGTAAAAAATATGAACTGAAAGGCATTCAGGATTTTTATGATAACAAAGTCGAGGAAACTACCGGCACAATTACTTTGCGTGCAACTTTCCAAAATCCAAAAGATGAACTGATTCAGGGAGATTTTGGACGAGTTATTATTTACTCTAAATCAAAGGATAACATGCCTGTAGTTCCTCAGAGTGCAACTATGGAAAACCAAGAGGGCATGTATTTGTATATTCTTGATAAGGATAATTTGCCACAAATGGTTTATATCAAAACAATGGGGCAAACTGATGATAATATGTGGATAGTGTCAGAAGGTGTAAAACCGGGGGATAGAATCTTAACCGGCGGTATGCAAAAAGTTATACAAGGTAAACCGGTAAGAGTTGTGCAAGCACTTGCTGAAACTCCGCAAAAAGTAAAGAAACCAAATATTTTCGTAAGAATATTTAATAAATTAAGGAAAAAATAATGGCAGGAAATCTGTTTATAAAAAGACCAAAGTTTGCGATAGTAATTTCGATTGCTATTATTTTAGCAGGATTGATATCCTTAACAACATTGCCGTTGGAGGAATATCCTTCAATTACACCTCCTCAAGTTATTGTTAACGCAACATACAGCGGTGCGAGTTCAGATGTAATTGCTACAACAATTGCGGCGCCAGTTGAGTTACAGCTCAATGGTATTGAGGACATGTTGTATATGCAATCCGAATCAAAGAACGGTTCATATCAGTTGACTCTGTATTTTGACGTAGGAGCGGATCCTGATATGGCGCTTGTAAACGTCCAAAACCAGTTGCAGTTGGTTACTCCGAGGTTGCCGGAAGAAGTTAAACGTTATGGGTTGACTGTCCGTAAGTCGACCGGTGGTGCGGGTTGTTTGTATATTGCACTTACATCTCCTAATAAAACATATAATTCACTGTTCTTAGCAAACTATGCGACGATGTATATTAAGGACGAATTGGCTCGTACAAAAGGCTGCGGTCGTGTGCAAATATTCGGTGCCGGTGATTATTCAATGAGAATTTGGTTGAAGCCAGATAAAATGGCAAGTCTGGGGGTTTCCGCTTCAGAAATTAATGCTGCAATAACTTCTCAAAATACGCAATCTCCTGCCGGCAATATTGGTGTGGAACCGATGGATTCTCCTCAGATGATGAAATTCACCTTGAGAACCAAGGGGCGTTTAAAAGATGTTGAAGAATTTGAGAATATAATCGTAAAATCTAATGTAAACGGTTCTAATGTGAGATTAAAGGATGTGGCTCGTGTTGAACTCGGGGCTGAAAACTACTCTTCAACAGTATCTGTCGGAGAAAGTGATGTTGCAATTATTGCTGTATCACAGTTGCCGGATGCGAATACCATTGATTTGGTTAATCGTATTCAGAAGAAGATGCAGACAATGAGTAAAAAATTCCCGCAAGATATTGAATACATGACTCAGTATGATACAACGGAATTCGTAAGAGAGTCTATTCATGAAGTTATAAGTGCAATTGTTTTGGCAATTGCCTTGGTAAGTGCGGTAACATATCTGTTCTTAGGAACGGCAAGAGCGGCATTTATTCCATTCTGTGCAATTCCTGTTTCATTAATAGGTGTGTTTATATTTATGGCTCTTATGGGCTTTTCAATCAACCTCTTGATTTTATTTGGGTTAGTACTTGCTGTAGGTCTGGTAGTAGACGATGCTATTGTTGTATTGGAGAATACTCAGCGGCATATTCAAGAAGGCAAGGATAGGGTAACTGCGACCGAAATTACAATGCAAGAAGTTTTTGGCGCTGTTGTTGCTACATCTCTGGTATTGATGGCAGTATTTGTTCCTGTATCATTTATGTCAGGTATTTCCGGTCAAATGTACAGGCAATTCGCTGTATGTATTGCAACTTCTATTGGTTTATCAACTCTGGTTGCGCTGACCCTTTCCCCTGCGCTTTGTGCAATGATATTAAAATCCGGAGAAGAAAAGACAGACTTTGAATTTATTCAAAAATTTGAAGATTGGTTTAACGGTGTCCGAGATAAGTATATGAGGGGAGTTGAGTATTTTGTAAATTCTCCTAAGAAAACAATGTCTGTTTTAGCAGGAATAATTGCATTTATTTTGTTTATGTTTGTAATTACACCAACAGGCTTTTTACCGGATGAAGACAGAGGCGCATTGTTTGTAACTATTCAATTACAGGATGGTGCTACATTAACAAGAACAGGAAACGTTGTTCACGGTATTTCAAGACAACTTGCAGAAATCCCTGGGGTTGAATCTGTAATGCAAATCAACGGTATGAATGGTGAAAATACTGCATTCATGATTTTAAAACTGGATACTTGGGCTCATCGTAAATCATCTAAGTTGTCGATAAAAAGTATAACTTCACAAGCTCAAGCTATTACATCAAAATATCCGGAAGCAACAGCGTTCGTAACTCAGCCGCCTGCAATTTCCGGTATGGGTATGTATGGCGGTTTTGAATATCAATTATTGGACAAAGGTGACAGAACCTCTGATGAATTGTTTGACGAAGCACAAACTCTTTTGAGAACCGCAAGGCAGGATTCAGCCTTCTCAAGTTTGTATACGTCATTTACATCTTCTCTTCCTCAAGTTGTTGTAAATATAGAAGAAGATAAAGCAATGGCGCAAGGTGTGGCTATTTCAGAAATATATTCAACGTTGGCAGCACAATTTGGTGCAACTTATGTAAACGATTTTAACAAGTATGGCAGAGTTTATCGTGTATACATGCAGGCTGATGCTCCATACAGAGCTAACCTTGGCGATTTGAGCAAGATATATGTGAAAAATAATATGGGAAGAATGGTTCCTCTTACAGCCGTCATAACGACTGCAAATATAGTTGGACCGTATTCTTTGACAAGATTTAATATGTATCCTGCAATTACAATCAACGGTAATCCGGCAAACGGTGTAAGTTCTGGTTCAGCAATGAATGCGATGGCAAAAATTTCAGATAATATTTTGCCAAAAGATATGGATTACGCTTGGTCCGGAACATCTTTGCAAGAACAAAAATCCTCAGGACAAATTGGTCCAATTTTGGCTTTGGCATTGACGTTTGTGTACTTGTTCTTAACTGCATTATATGAAAGCTGGACCCTTCCGCTGGCAGTACTTTTAATATCACCGGTAGCTCTGTTGGGAGCGTTGTTCTTCCAGTTTGTGTCAGGTTTATCTCTTGATATTTATGCACAGGTCGGTTTGGTTATGCTTATTGGTTTAAGTACAAAACAGGCTATCTTGATTGTAGAATTTGCTAAAGATGCGATGGAGAAAGATGGTCTGGGCTATAAAGATGCAGCTATGCAGGCAGCTAAACTCAGATTCAGAGCTGTAATGATGACAAACATTGCGTTTATTCTAGGTTTGTTACCGTTAGTATTTGCTCAAGGAGCTGGTGCTGGCAGCCGTCACTCAATCGGTGTATCAGTGTTTGGTGGTATGATGGCAGTTGCGTTCTTAGGTAGTATTTTGGTTCCTGCCTTCTTTGTAGCAGTAAATGTTATGAAGGAAAGAACTGCCGAATATATAAAGCAAAAAAGGAATAAAACCAGATGAAAAGGTTTAGATTTTTAATAATATTTCTTATAATTTCGATGATTCAAACCTCTGTGTTTGCTGCGTTTTGGAACAAAGATTCAGGTTCTCAATTAGGGAATGAAATCCAAAAAGAAGAATACCCTGAGGGCAAGGATGTCGAGCCGAAAGTTGACGAGACATTGGTGATTAAAGGTGGCGTTCAAGAGGTTATGGACATCTCTCTTGAGGAATGCTTGCGCTATGCATTAGGCAATAATCCAAAAATTCAGGCAGCAATGCAGGATGTGTTTGCATCTGATGCAAGAACAAGACAGGCTTGGTCTGCATATTTTCCGCAATTTAGTTGGCAAACCGGTTATACAAGAATTAAACAGTTACAGTTGTCTGATGCTTTGGGTGCAAACTTAATATTTAATTACTATGTATTAGGTCAAATCTCTGCTTCTCAAATGCTTTATGACTTTGGAGTTACACAAAACCAAGTTACTATACGTAAATTAGACAATAAAGGCTACAAAATTACATTGACAGGTACTGTAAATGACGTTGTTTGTGAAGTTAAGAAAGCTTATTACAACCTTCAATACTCATTAGAGGCTAAGAAGGTAGCAGAAGAGATGGTTCAAAGGTATGAAGCCTTTTATAATCAAGCAAAAGGTTTCTATATGGCAGGTACTTCTCCGAAAGTAGATGTAACAATTGCAGAAGTTAATTTAAGTAATGCAAAACTAATGTTGATTCAAGCTGAGAATGCTGTTGAGATTGCAATGGCTAAGTTGAATAATACTATGGGGTTACCGTATGCAAACAGATACAACATTGCGGATAATTTGAGATACTATCCTTGTGATATAACTTTGGATGAAGCAATTGATATCGCAAGAGATTCCCGACCGGAATTCCAGTTGGCAGAAGTAAAAGTGGAAGAGGCTCGCCAAAACGTTAAACTTGTAAAAAAATCATATTTTCCAAAGTTGACGGTAGAGGGTCAGTATCAAATCGGTGGTAAGTCATTTGTTTCAAATTATGGTTACAACTTCGGCGGTTATTTGAACTTCCCGACAATAAACGGAATGTTGATAAAAAACGAAATTAAGGAAGCAAAAGCTTTACATTCAAGAGAAATCGCAAACGCATCAAGTACAAAAAATGATATTTATTTCCAAATACAACAAGCCTATTATTCAATGTTGGAGAAGAAAAACTCAATACCGGTGTCTTTCCTTGGATTGAAGCAAGCAAAAGAAAACTATGAGTTGTCTTATGGCAGATATAAAGTTGGGGTAGGAAATCCTGTTGAGTTAAAAGAAGCTCAAGTACAATATCAAGATGCAATGTTGAAGTATTATAATTCTTTGTATCAATTCAATTCTGCCCGTGCAGATTTGGAAAAATATATAGGCAAAAACCTTGCAGATGGCGAAGTGCAATTGGATACAACTCAAATTAAGGGTAAAAAGCATAAGGCTAAAAAGTCATCTTAGTATAGGATTGAGTAAAACTTTAACCTATATTATAATCAGATAAATAGGAGAGAAAGAAGTATGTTACCAATCATAACGGAAGAGATTTCATCAGAAATATTTGGCGAAGTTTTTCAGGATGTGCAGGCTTGGAGAAAAAATATGGTTCAGTACCTCAAAGAAGAGAATCCTGAAATAAATTCCGCAATCCTTGAAGTAGCTAAATATGATGAAGGTATTGATTTAAAAGCTGTTGCACTGGGTGCGTATTTGTCATATAGACTGATTGAAGTTGCAACTGAGAACGAAGGTTTGACACTCGAAGAATAGTTTGAGAAATTAGAGCTTATGTCGGTTATTGGTTATT